>CAZCHR010000053.1:0-14131 GCA_964498665.1 uncultured Tenacibaculum sp.
CTATCTTTTTTACTACTATATTTTATCTAAATATTAATCGAACTCAGGTTAATAATACTAACGTGTTTTTAGAAGATAGACTTAATAATAAATTTATAGATATTACAAGTACTAGCCATACTATTACTCTTAAAAATGATACTAACGGAATTGGAAGATTCTATTTACGTACTAATTCTAATAAATTAGATACACCTATTGCAACTTCTATCGAAGATGTTAGCTTATATAAGTCTGAAGTAAATACATTATCTGTTATTGGATTGCAGTCTAAAAATGCATCTATTAAAATATACTCTTTAACTGGTCAGAAAGTTAACGACCAAAACTTTAATTCTAATGGTTTTTCTAAAATTACGATTCCTTCATTAGCTACAGGAGTTTATATTATTGAATTATCTTCTGAATTAGGTAAAATCAATAAAAAAATCATTTTAGAGTAATTTTAAATTATACACCATGAAAAAAAATATAGATAATAAAGATATAACTAGAAAAGAAGCTTTAAAAAAAATAGGGAATTATAGTAAATACGCTACATTAACTGCCTTAGGAACCTATATGATTTTAAACCCTCAAAAAGCACAAGCACAAAGTTCTCCTGAAGATCCAGGGACTTAAAAAATAAATAATTCTATATAACAAAACCTCGATATATATCGAGGTTTTGTTATATAGATAAGCATCTGTTTTTCAAAACATAACAAAACAATCTATTTTTCTTATTTTTGTTTTTTAAACTCTTTTTTATGAAACATAAATACTTTTTAAAAACATTATTTAGTTTTTTTATTATTCTTAATAGTTTTTCTCAAAATGTAACTATTACTACGATTGTTGATGGTACTGTAGCTACTGATACGTGTTCTGGAGCTACTGGATCTGACCCTAGATTTGTAGAACTATATGTTAGTGGTACTGTAAATTTTTCAAATTATGATTTAGACGTCGAAACAAACGGTCCTAACTCTAGTGGAGCTACATGAGTATCTAAAGATATTAGTGCACTAGCTTCAAAAACTAACGAATTTGTATATTTAGTTCAAAATACCGATTTAGTTGCTTTCGATGCTGCTTTTCCTGGAAAAACAAGAATTGGAATATCTCTAGGTACAATTAATGGTAATGATTCTTTTAGAGTTGAAGATAACAACGGAAAAATTTTAGATATATTTGGAAACCCTGCAGAAATATTAACTTCTTCAACTTATAAAAATTGGAATTACCAAGATAGTTATGCTAAACGTAAAAATGGTAAGACTGCTAATAATGGTAATTTCGATGAAACTGATTTCATATATGGAGGAGCAAACCTTTTAGATAATAAGAATTGTTCTGAAATAGCTACAGCTATAAATCTAGGTTCATATATTGCTTGGAATGGAAACAAAAATAATAACAATTGGAATGATGTTACAAATTGGAGTACCAATTCAGTTCCTTTAGCTTCCGATGATGTTGTTATACCAAATGGTTTAACTAGTTATCCAACTATTTCATCAGCAATAACTGTAAATAGTATTACTATTGACTCTGGTGCATCTTTAAAAGCAGATGCTGCTGTAACAGGAACTGTAACTTACAAAAGAACATTAACTAATAATTGGCATTTAGTTTCTTCGCCTGTTAACGGAGAAGATATTGACGATTTAATTACAAATCATACTTTTGCTACACAAGGTGCTTCTAATATTGGTATGGCTCCATATAACAATAACGGTACTGCTTGGAATTATTATAATGCTGGTTCTACTGGAGCGATTACTTCTGGTTCTGGATTCTCAACTAAACTTGCTGCTGCTGGTGATTTAAGTTTTACAGGAACTATTAACTCTGGTAATATTACTCCTTCTATTGGTCAAGGATCTGCTAATAATTTTAATTTAATTGGTAATCCGTTTACTGCATTTATTAATCTTGGTACTTTCTTTACTGATAATAACGGAAAATTTACTGAAGCAACTATATGGATGTGGAATCAAAATACTAGCTCTTATGATTTAAAGATGTCTAATACTCATGCTAGTTTTGAAATTGCCCCTGGACAAGGATTTTTTGTTAGTGCAGCTTCTTCTACAACCGTAAACTTTAATAGCGCTAATAAAGATCATAAAGCTGATAGCTTCCAAAGATCTGCTCCTAGAACTGAAATTAATTTAATAGCTACTGAAAATGGTAAATCTAAATCTACTCAGATTTATTATATCAATGGTACTACCAAAGGGTTTGATAATGGTTATGATGGTACAATGTTTAGTACCTCTAATAGATTCGCTTTATATTCTCAATTAGTAAGTAATAATCAAGGTAAAAACTATGCTATTCAATCATTACCTTTAAATGATATAGAAAACATTATTGTTCCTATCGGATTAAATGCATTAGCTGGTAAAGAAATTACGTTTTCTATTTCTTCTAAGAATTTACCTAATAATACTAACGTATTTTTAGAAGATAGACTTAATAATGAATTTATAGATATTACGAGTACTAGCCATACTATTACTCTTAAAAATGATACTAACGGAATTGGAAGATTCTATTTACGTACTAATTCTAATAAATTAGATACACCTATTGCAACTTCTATCGAAGATGTTAGCTTATATAAGTCTGAAGTAAATACATTATCTGTTATTGGATTGCAGTCTAAAAATGCATCTATTAAAATATACTCTTTAACTGGTCAGAAAGTTAACGACCAAAACTTTAATTCTAATGGTTTTTCTAAAATTACGATTCCTTCATTAGCTACAGGAGTTTATATTATTGAATTATCTTCTGAATTAGGTAAAATCAATAAAAAAATCATTTTAGAGTAATTTTAAATTATACACCATGAAAAAAAATATAGATAATAAAGATATAACTAGAAAAGAAGCTTTAAAAAAAATAGGGAATTATAGTAAATACGCTACATTAACTGCCTTAGGAACCTATATGATTTTAAACCCTCAAAAAGCACAAGCACAAAGTTCTCCTGAAGATCCAGGGACTTAAAAAATAAGTAATTCTATATAACAAAACCTCGATATATTTCGAGGTTTTGTTATTTTTACAATATCATGTTAATAAAACAAATTGAAAATAAATCGATCGTTTGGTTTCAAGACAATAATGAATATATTGTTGTTGAACCTTTAATTGCTGAAATTCTTTCATTACTTAAAAGTAATGTAAATGAAAAGCAAATTATTAATCAGTTATTTAACAATGTAAATATTCCGTATGAAAAAATAGAAAACTTAATTTTTGACGTTAAAAATTTACTAAAAACTCACAAGAAGGAAGAAGTAATTAGTAAGCAGTTTAAAATTCCAAACAATTTTGAGTTTTCTAAGTTTTATAAAATAAACGAGCTAATAATTAAAGTTGACTATCAATCTGATTATGAAATGTTTCTTGTTCATCCTAAATTTTCTCATTTAGAAATAAAAGAAACAAAAAAAATTACTCATTATTATTCAGTTTATACTCATAAAGACCATATTATTTTTTCTATTGACGGCAAATTAATAGGTAATTGGCATATAAAAGACGTTCATTATTTTCAAGGGAAATTCTCAATGAAACTTGTTGAACATATACATCAAAAAAATGAAGATGAATGGATGGGTGTTTTTCATGCTTCAGCCATTAGTAACAATGAAGAATCAATGTTATTTCTTGGTGATTCTGGTAATGGAAAAAGTACTTCATTAGCTTTATTACAAGCCAATGACTTTACTTGTTTAGCTGATGATTTTGTTCCTATAGATATTGAAAAAAAAGAAGTTTTTAGCTTTCCATCTGCAATATCAATTAAAAAGAAAAGTTTAGAAACGCTACTTCCTATATATCCTGAATTAGAGTCTTCTGCTGAATATCATTTTAAAAGATTGAATAAAATAGTTAGATATTTAATCCCTAATAATTCTAATTATACAAAACACTTACCTTGTAAAGCTTTAGTATTTATTAAATACGAAAAAGATAGTGGACTGAATATTAAAGAGATTTCAAAAATTGATGCTTTTGAACAATTAGTTCCTGATTCGTGGCTATCTCCTATTAAAGATAATGCAGAAAAATTTTTAATATGGTTTTCTAAACTACCTTGTTATCAACTCACGTATTCTGACAATAAAAAGATGATAGAAACAGTTCATAAAATTTTTAATGATGAATTATAAAGAAGCTTTATTTTTTATTGGAAAATGCCTAACGATTACTCATGAAAATAAAAATCGTCTTGAAATAGAACAAAAATTACAAAAAGGAGATATAGATTGGGATACTATTGTAAAAGTTAGTACTGGTCAGTTTGTTTTTCCTGCTTTATACTGTAATTTAAAACGTGTAGATTTTTTGCATTATTTACCTGACGATTTAGTTGAGTATATGAAATATATTACTAATTTAAACCATGAAAGGAATCAACAACTTATTAATGAAGCAAAAGAAATTAACGAATTATTACTCTATAATAACATAACTCCTATTTTCTTAAAAGGTACTGGAAATCTTCTAGAAGGACTTTATGAAGATATTGCAGAACGCATGGTTGGTGATATTGATCTTTTAGTACATAAAAATGATTTTGACATTACTGTAAAAGCACTAAAAAAATATGGATACTCTGAAAAAATAAAATATTTTGTAGATAATACTATAGTTAATAGGCATTACCCTAAAATAACAAAAGAACATAAAATTGGAGCTATTGAGGTTCATTATAAAATGATAACCGATGAAAAATATTTCAATTATGATTCTATAAAATTAAAAACAATTTTAAAAAACATTACTGTTCTATCTTGGGAAGATCAAATATTAATGACTAGCTATAATAAACAAATAAATGACAAAGGACAATGGTACAAAACTGTTTCTCTAAGAAACTCTTACGACCTCTATCTCTTATCTAAAAAAGCTTCAGTAAAAAAGACTATTAACAGCTTTAAAAATCCAACATCCGTTTTACTTAATAATTTTGTAGCTAGTAGTAATTTAATATTTTCAAACCCTAAAACTTTAGAATACACAAAAACAAAAAAAACTGAACTTTTTTTAAAAAAGGAAAATGAATTTCTTCTAAAACCTAAAAAGCTGATCTTTAATAAAAAATTATGGAATATTTATTTTTTTAGCAAAACCACTTTCTTTGTTGTTCTAAAATCTTTTTATGATAAAAAACACTTAAAATATACTTTTTCTAAGATTATCGATTTTTTTAAACCAAACTCTTAACCTCCTCAAAATCTAAACCTCCATAATTACCTGAACTCATTAGTAGTAAAACTGTATTATCTAGGTTTTGATTAAATAAAAATTCTTTAAATTCTTGCGGATTTGTATAAATAATTAAATCATCTCTATCAAAAGCATCAGCAATTTGTTGCTCGGTAACTTCTTCTAATTGTTTAATTTTTACTGCATGTGGAGAATAAAAAACAACTGCTTTATCTGCTTTATCTAAAGCTCCTTTATATTCAGCTAAAAACTCAGCGTTTAAACTTGAATAAGTATGTAATTCTAAACAAGCTAAAACGGTTCTTTCTGAGTATTGTTTTTTAACAGCATTTGTAGTAGCTTTTACTTTACTTGGACTATGAGCAAAATCCTTAAAAACGACAGTTGCTTTACTCTCTGCTATCTTTTCTAAACGCTTACTTGCACCTTTAAAACTTACAATTGCTTCATAAAATTCATCTTCATCAATCCCCATATGTTGACAAATCCATTTTGCTCCTGCTAAATTTTGAAGATTGTGATCTCCAAAAATTTCTAGAGGCATATCTCCATCAGAAGTTTCTATATAGGTAGTTCCGTTATTAATCGTATAACTTGGAGTATTATAAGGATACTTTTTTATTGGGTGATTAGAATTTTCTACAACTTCTTTTAAAACAGTATCCTCTTCATTATACACCATGATTCCTCCATTAGTTAAAGAATCATTAAATATTTTAAATTGCTCTACATAATTATCAAATGTTGGAAAAACATTGATATGATCCCAAGCTATTCCGCTTAACAATGCAATATTAGGTTTGTATAAATGAAATTTCGGACGCATATCTATAGGTGAACTTAAATATTCATCACCTTCTAAAACAATAAATTCATTTTCTTCAGTTAAGTGCACCATAGTATCAAAACCATCTAATTGTGCTCCTACCATATAATCAACTTTTCTATCATGATAATTTAACACATGTAAAATCATTGAAGTAATAGTGGTTTTACCGTGAGAGCCTCCAATAACAACACGAGTTTTGTCTTTTGACTGCTCATATAAAAACTCTGGATAAGAGTAAATTTTAATCCCTAACTCTTGAGCTTTCAATAATTCTGGATTGTCTTTTTTAGCATGCATTCCTAAAACTATGGCATCTAAGTTTGTAGTAATTTTTTCAGAAAACCACCCGAACTCTTCTGGCAACAATCCTCTTTTAGCTAATCTAGATTTTGATGGATCGTGAATTGTATCGTCACTTCCTGTTATTTGGTATCCTTTTTGGTGTAAAGCTATTGCTAAATTATGCATTGCACTTCCTCCGATGGCTATAAAATGAATTCTCATGTTTTAGTTTTCTCTAATATGGAAAGTCAAAAGTACGAAACCAAGTGATAATTTAAGTATCTTTAAATCGAAACTCATTGAAAAGTTGTATTCACTCACTCAAGTTCTAGTTTAACTAGCTTTTAGTTGATATAAATACAGGTATTTAAGTGTTTTGAATATATAAATGAACATAGTTATGAAAAAACTGACATCAATATTGCTAATGATATTATTTTCAACCTTATTAAATGCCCAAGAAAACTATAACAGTTTATGGGAACAGGTTCAAAAATTTGAAAACGATAACTTACCTAAATCAGCATTAAAAATTGTAAATACTATTTATAACAAAGCAGAGAAAAATAACAACTCTCCTCAGATTATAAAATCTCTACTTTATAAAAGTAAACTCTCTTTGACTTTAGAAGAAAATGCACAACTTAAAATTGTAAATCAATTTAAACAACATATTAACAAAAGTAGTTTTCCTACAAAAAATGTTTTAGAAAATATTTTAGCAAACCTGTATTGGCAATATTTCAATCAAAATAAATGGAAATTTTACCAGAGAACTAAAACACCTGAGAAAGTTGATAAAAATGATTTTAGAACTTGGGATTTAGATACTTTATTTGCAGAGATTCATACTTATTATCAAAAATCATTAGAAAACGGATTATTATTACAGCAAACAAATATTGATCAGTACAAGGACATTTTACACACCGTAAAAGATTCTAAAATTTACCGCCCTACTCTATTTGATTTTTTAGCTCATAATGCACTTCAGTTTTACAAAACTTCGGAAACAAATATTACAAAACCTGCACGTCAATTTAAAATTGACAACTCTGAATTAATAGAAGATGCTAAACAATTCTCTAAATTAAACTTAACTACAAAAGATGATTTCTCATTACAGTTTAATGCTTTAAAAATTCACCAAGAATTAATTAAATTTCATTTAAAAAATAACAATCTTAATACTTTAGTTACTATAGATTTAGAACGATTGCTTTTTTTAAATCAACATGGTGTTTTTAAACACAAGCAACAACTACTTTTAACAACATTAGAAAAAAGTAAAAAGGAATATTATAACAATGAAGTTTCTGGTTTATATGCATTTGAAATTGCTAATATCTATCATCAACAAGCAAATAGTAATTACCAAGATAAAAATATAGAACATCGTTTTAAAAATAAAGATGCACTTAGTATTTGTAATAAAACAATAAAAAAATTCCCTCTAAGTGTAGGTGCTAAAAAATGTGAATTACTTAAACAAAAAATTACACATAAAACACTTTCTTTAATAGCTGAAAAATTTACTCCAATTAACAAACCATCACGATTATTGATTACTTACAACAATATTGATCAGTTATTTTTCTCAGTATATAAAATCAACAGAAAAGAATTAAACAACTTAAATAAGATTCATAAAGAAAATAAACGTATTAATTTTATTAATAAACTTGAAAAAATAACGAATTGGTCTAATCAATTAAGAAACGAATACGATTATAAATCACACACAACGGAAATAATTGTTCCTAAATTAAACCATGGAAACTACTTAATTGTAGCTCATGAAAACAGTATCTTAAATACAACAAATTTGTATGCTACTACAAATATTCAAGTAACAAATATTGCGTTGATTGAGAATACTAACAACAATATAAAAACATATCAAGTTGTTGATAGAAATAATGGAAAACCTATAGAAAATGCAAAATTAATAATTCAAAATACGCAACGTAGCTATGGTAAAACCATAAAAAAAGAGTTAATAACCGATGTAAATGGATTTGCTTCTTATAAAAGTGATGACACTTATTATAATGTTTTTATTACAGCTTCAACTAAAAACGATAATGCTACTTTTGGCAACTATTATTTAAGTAAATATCAAAAACCTCATCAAAATAATCAAAAAGTAGAAACCAAAATTAAACCTTTTATTTTTACAGACAGGAGTATTTATCGTCCTGGTCAAACAGTTTATTTTAAAGGGATTTTTATTCAGAAAAAAGGAGATAAATCTAAACCATTTATCAATGAATATGTTCATATTATTTTAAAAGATGTAAACGGACAAGAAGTAAAAAAACTTGATTTAAAACTGAATGATTATGGTTCTGTATCTGGAGAGTTTATTTTACCTAATAATGGTTTAACTGGGGTATATACATTTTCGATTGATGAGAGTAAAAAACAAAAAAGTGATTTTTATGATAACATAGATTTCGATTTTACACAATACGACTATCTATGCCCTATTTCGGTAGAAGAATATAAACGACCTAAGTTTAAAACAGAGTTTAAACCAATTACTAAAACTTATAAACTTAACGATAACATTACTATAAATGGTTTCGCAAAAGCATTTTCTGGTGTAAATATAACCGATGCAAAAGTAGTTTACCGTGTTCATAGAAAAGTGCAATACCCAAGTTGGTGGTATTGGCGTAGACCTGGATTTTCTTCTGAAGCCCAAGAAATTACTCATGGAGAAGGCATCACAGATGCATCAGGTAATTTCTCTATTAAATTTAAAGCAATTCCAGATGAAAGTGTCTCTAAGGATAGTTCTCCAATTTTTAATTATGAAGTTACCGCTGACGTAACAGATGTTAACGGAGAAACTCGTAGTGCAACTACTATTGTAAAAGTAGGATATCATGCATTAACTGCTTCGTTACAAATCCCTAACAAAATAAATAAAGAAGATGATTCTCAAAAAATAGAAATCACTACTAAAAATTTAAACGGAGAATTTGTTTCTGCAAAAGGAGTTGTTAAAATCTACAAATTACGAGCTCCTAAAAATCCATTACGAAAAAGACCTTGGAATACACCCGATTATCAGGATATTTCTGAAACAGAATTTAAAGCATTATTTCCGCATGATTCTTATACAAAAGAAGAAGAAAATGTAATGGATTGGAGAAAAGACAAACTTGTTTTTGAAAAAAAATTCGATACGCAAAAGTCTAAAGAAATTATTTTAAACAACTTTAAAAAATGGAATTCTGGAAAATACATTGTTGTTTTAAATACTAAAGATAAATTCAATCAAAAAGTAACAGATAAAGCTTTATTTACTATTGAAGAGCATACAAATAAAACTGTTGCAGACAATCAATTATTCTTTTATAAAACAAATAAACTAGCTTATAAAATAGGTGAAACTGTATGTTTAAAAATAGGTTCAGCTTCAAAAAACATAACTATTGTTTTAGAAACTGAAAAGAATCATAAAATTGTAAAAACACAATTAATTCATTTAAATAATGAAATCAAAGAAATAGAAATCCCCGTAAACAAAGAAGATAATGGCGGATTTGCTATTAAATACTATTTTGTTAATTATAATTCTTACAATAGCGGAATTATAAATATTCCTATATCTAATGAGCTAGAACTTATTTCTATTGAAACAAATACATTTAGAGATAAATTGCAACCTGGTGCCGATGAAACTTGGAGTTTTACTATTAAAAACGACAAAAACAATAAAGTTACTGCCGAAGTATTGGCAAGTATGTACGATGCCTCTTTAGATGAATTTAAGCCACATAATTGGCAATTTACTCCAATTACTACAACAACCTACCATTCTTACAGCAGTAACACAAATGCACATCAAAGTTTTGGTAATGACAATTTCAGAATTTTTAATAGAAAATACATCAATTATAATTATCAAAAACAACAGTTTAATCGATTGAATTGGTTTGGCTTACATTTTGGCAATAATGGTCGAATCATGATGAGGAGAATGGCTAAAATGGGAGCTCCTGTTCCTCAAAAAATTGAAATAGCAGAAAATGAAAAAAAAGTAGAAGAAACAATACTTGAATCTACAGAATCAGATGAAATTGAAGATGTGAATAATATCTTTGCAATGAATATAAATGGTCCTATTACAAAAAACAGCCAGAAAAAAACAAACTTAGATGGAATCCAGATCCGTAAAAACCTTCAAGAAACAGCTTTCTTTTATCCGAATTTAAAAACTGATAAAAACGGAAATGTTACTTTTAGTTTTACAACTCCAGAGGCTTTAACCAAATGGAAGTTACAATTATTAGCATATACCAAAGAATTACAATCTGCTACTAAAACATTAACGGCGGTAACTCAAAAAGAGTTAATGGTTACACCTAATGCGCCTCGTTTTTTAAGAGAAGGAGATAAAATAACGTTGAGTTCTAAAATATCTAACTTATCAGATAGAAATTTGTCTGGCATCGCTCAATTAGTTTTAACAGATGCTATTACAAATAAAGAAATTAACCTGTTTGACAACTCTATAAAAAATCAATCATTTACAGTTGATAAAAATGGAAATACCAATGTTTCATGGAACTTATCAATTCCTGATAACGTTCAAACTGTTCAATATAAAGTAATAGCCAAAGCTGGTGATTTTTCTGATGGCGAACAAAATGTATTACCTGTGCTATCTAACAGAATGTTGGTTACCGAAACCTTACCAATGTGGGTGCGTTCTAATCAATCAAAAACATTTTCTTTAGATAAATTAAAAAATCAGACTTCGACTACGCTCAGTCATCATAAATTAACATTAGAAGTTACTTCAAATCCTGCTTGGTATGCTGTACAAGCACTACCTTATTTAATGGAATATCCGTATGAATGTAGTGAGCAAACTTTTGCACGTTATTACGCAAATAAATTAGCAAGTCATATTGCTAATTCAAATCCAAGAATTCAAGAAGTTTTTAAACAATGGAAATCTAGTGATGCTTTGTTATCTAATCTTGAGAAAAATCAAGAGTTGAAATCATTAATCATCCAAGAAACTCCTTGGTTACGTGATGCTCAATCAGAAACTGAGCAAAAGAAGCGAATTGCTTTATTGTTCGATTTGAATAAAATAAAAAATGAACAAAAAAGATCTATCAATAAATTGCAAAACATGCAAATGACTAACGGAGGGTTTCCTTGGTTTAAAGGTGGAAATTATCCTAACAGATATATTACGCAACATATTGCTAGTGGTTTTGGTCATTTAAAAAAATTAGGTATTTCTCAGTTCGATGAAACTACTAATAAAATGCTAGTGAATGCTATACAATTTTTAGATGATGAAATTGAAAAACAATATCGTGATTTACTAAAAAGAGCAAATCAAATAAAATCAAAAGATGGAATTAAAAAATATGATAAATATTTAAAGCAAAATCATTTAAATTATTTTGTAATTCAGTATCTATATATGCGAAGTTTTTATACAGATATTTCTTTAAATAATAAAACAAAAACTGCTGTAGCATATTACAAAAATCAAACCTCAAAATATTGGAATGATTATAATTTATATGCGAAAGGGCAAATAGCTTTGATACATTTTAGAAACGGAAATAAAGCTATTTCAAATAAAATATTAGCCTCTTTAAAAGAAAATAGTATTACTTCGGATGAGTTAGGAATGTATTGGAAATCGAACCAACCAAGTTGGTATTGGTACCAATCACCCATCGAAACACAAGCCTTATTAATAGAAGCTTTTTCAGAAATTGAAAATGACACTAAAACAATTGACAACCTTAAAGTATGGTTGTTAAAAAACAAACAAACCAATCGTTGGAAAACTACAAAAGCTACTACCGAAGCTGTTTATGCCTTATTATTACAAGGTAATGACTGGGTATCGATTACTGATATGGTAGATGTAAAAATCGAGAACAAGATTATCAATCCTTCTAAATTAGAAAATGTAAAAGTTGAGGCTGGTACGGGGTATTTTAAAACTTCATGGAATAATAATGAAATCACTAAAGATATGTGCGATGTTACTATATCTAAAAAAGGAAAAGGTATTGCTTGGGGCGGATTGTATTGGCAATATTTTGAAGATTTAGACAAAATAACTTCAGCGAAAACACCTTTACAATTAAAGAAAAAATTATTCTTAAAAGTAAATTCTGATACCGGTAAAGAATTAAAAGAAATAACTGAAAATAACATTTTAAAAGTTGGCGATTTAGTAACTGTTAGAATTGAATTACGTTCAGATAGAGATATAGAATTTGTTCACATGAAAGATATGAGAGCTTCTGGTGTTGAACCAATAGATGTATTATCAAAATACAAATGGCAAGATGGATTAGGGTATTATCAAAGTACTAAAGATGCTACAACAAATTTCTTTTTCGATCGTTTACCTAAAGGAGTTTATATATTTGAATATGATGTAAGAGTAAATAATGCTGGGAATTTTAGTAATGGAATTACCACCATACAAAGTATGTATGCTCCTGAATTTACAAGTCATTCTAAAGGAACAAAAATAATAATTGAATAAAGTTTATATTTTAGCAAATTAAAAAATCAAAAAAACATGAAAAAAACATTTTTATTTATAGTTTTATTAATCGTTGGATTGTTTTCAGTAAACGCACAAGATATTCCTGATAACGCTATTGGTATTCGTTTTGGAGACAACAATGGGTTTGGTGGTGAAATTTCTTATCAGAAAAGACTAAACGATAATAATAGATTAGAAATCGATTTAGGTATTAGAAAAGGTAATGCTTTTAAAGCTATTGGTTTATACCAATGGGTATGGGTATTAGAAAACCAATTTAATTGGTACGCAGGTGCTGGTGGAGGTATTGCATCTGCTAGTGGTAGTACAGCAATAGTTGGTGCTGGTGTAGTTGGTATTGAATATAATTTTGATATTCCTTTAGTAATTTCTTTAGATTATAGACCAGAAATTGGATTTACTGGTTTTTATGACGGTTTTCAATCTGATTTTGGATTAGGACTTCGTTATCAATTCTAAAAATATTTTCAAATAAAAAAACCTCCAAATATTGGAGGTTTTTTATTATTTATTTGGCGGATAATTCATTAACATTTCTGTTATTACTTTTTTATAATGTACTAATCTTTCTTCTTGACCTATATTTACTTTTATTTTGCTATTTGCTATCCCTTGCCATAAAAGATTGTCATTTGTGCTATCTACAAAATCAATTGTTAACTGTTGGTTTATTTTCTTTGCGCCAATAGGTATACCTCCAGAAATACCAAAACCTACGTTTCCACCACCTCCTATTCCAACTCCAATAGTATTTCTATTTACAGATTCGGCTTGTTCAGAAATTATATTAATATATACATCAGGCGTATCGGATAATTTCATTCCTTTTTTTTGAAGTCCATTTTTAAGCTCATTTGTAATTCTTTTTATATCTAACTCATTTAATCCTTTACCTGCATCATCAAAAAAATTAAATGTTTTAAATACTTTAAAATTAGTTTTACTATCATAATCATATATTACTTTGGTTGATGAACATCCTAATAATAGTAATAATAAAAAGTATTTTAATTGTTTCATAAGTAAAATTTTATAATCTAACATCAATAATCATACCTTATAAAAATACAAAAAGCCTCGTATAAACGAGGCTCTTAAGGTTAGTTAGTTGATATACTTATTGAACTGCTTTTAAAGCATCAATATTTCCGTATCCATATTCTGAATTTTTATTTGGATAAAATTCAGAAGATTCTCTCATTTTTTGTAATACTTGCTCA
>CAZCHR010000054.1:0-14041 GCA_964498665.1 uncultured Tenacibaculum sp.
ACTAAATACGGATATCACTTACGTTTTTGGAATATAGTACCTGCAGTATTCAATAAAAAATGGGAAATAATGAGTAATCTTAATTTAAATGATTTATATCAAGAACCTGCAAGTTACACTATAAGTATTAACGTTCCGAACAATTATCAAATAGAAAGTAACTTATACCAATATAAAACTAAAAAAGAAGCCTACTCAAACTATCTTCTTATTGGTAAAAAGAAAAAAGATATTATTTTAAACATTAGTACAAAAAATCGATTTTTCTCTTTTAAAACAAAAAATAAAGAAGTAAAAACTGATGCATATTTAAAAAACATTTCAAAAGATAGTACTTCAAAAATAATTAACAAACAACTTAATTTTATTGAAAAATACATAGGTAAGCATACACTTCCTGAAATTTTTGTTGATGCTAGAACTGTTAATAAAAATTCATCATATGAAATTTATGGTTTACCCCGATGGCTAAAGCCTTTTCCTAAAAATTTCAGATGGGAAATTAGCTTTTTTAAAGCTTTAACTCAAAAATATATTAATGATGTTTTTATTGTAAATCAAAGAAAAAATTATTGGATTACTGATGCTTTTCAAACTTTTTTAATGATGGAGTATATTAAGAAGTTTTACCCTAACACTACTATTTTGGGTAAATACTCTAAATATTGGCCAATAAAAACTTATAATATTTCAAAACTAAAACAAAGTGACAAATATCCTTTTGTTTATCAGTTTAGTTCACGAAAATTTTATGATCAAGCTTTAAACACGTCATCAGATTCTCTTTCTAATTTTAATAGAAAAATTGTAAATAAATACAAAGCTGGTATGGGATTAAACTACCTACAAGAGTATTTAGGTAAAAAAGTATTTAAAAAATCTGTTAAAGAATTTTATTCAAAAACGAATTTTAGAACTAGTAGTTATCACACTTTTGAAAATATTATTAAAAAAAATACTTCAAAAAATTTAGATTGGTTTTTTAACGAATATATCAAAACTAATAAAAAAATAGATTACAAAATAAAAAAGGTTAAGTATTCAAAAAATAAAGATTCTATAGAAGTTACCATTAAAAACAAACGAGATTTTTCGGCTCCCATAGCTATATATGGAATCCATAATAGAAAAATAAAATATAAAAAATGGATTGAAGGGATTGATTCTATAAAAACGATAAAAATTAAACGAGGCGATTTTGATAAACTTGCTTTAAACTACGAAAATATTTATCCAGAGTTTAATTCTTTAAATAATTTTAAAAACGTTAATAATAAAATTATTAATAAACCTTTACAACTTCGTTTTTTTAAAGACATAGAAAACCCTTATTATAATCAACTATTTTACTATCCTGATTTTAAATATAATTTATATGACGGTGTTATACTTGGTGTAAATCTTAATAATCAATCTGTTTTAAATAATAATTTTGAATTTAGTTTAACCTCCAATTATAGTACAAAGAGTAAAAATTTTACAGGTTCATATTCTTTTGCTTATAATCACTTTTTTAAAGAATCTAGCATTTATAAAATCCGATACGGAATTAGCGGGAGTAATTTTCATTATGCTCCTGAACTAAGTTATAAGACATTTACCCCTTTTGCTAGTTTACAATTTAGAAGAAACACCCTAAGAGATAATGGAATAAAACTTTTAATGACAAGACTTATTACTGTTAATAAAGAATTAAGTGAAAATGATATTAGAAAAGAAAATGATAAATACAAAGTTTTCAACCTAAGATATATACAATCTAATTTTGACGCTATAAACAGAACTATTTATGCTATAAACACGGAGTTTAGTTCAAAATTTTCTAAAATAACTACAGATATTCGCTACAGAAGATTTTTTAAAGAAAATAAAAGTTATGATATTCGATTCTTTGGAGGTTATTTTTTATCTAATAACACCGAAGGAGATTATTTTAGCTTCGGATTAAATCGTGGATCTGATTATTTGTTTGAACAAAACTTATTTGGACGTTCTGAAAATGAAGGAATCTTTAGTCAACAATTTGTAATTGGTCAAGGTGGTTTTAAATCTAAATTTAATGAACCTCATTTTGCTAATCAACTAATAACATCATTAAACACAAGTGTTACCTTATGGAAATCATTTGAAGTTTATAATGATTTTGCGATGTTAAAAAACAAAAACACTAAACCAAAATATTTTTATGAAAACGGAATTCGCCTAAATTTCATTCCTAATATTTTTGAATTTTACTTTCCAATATATACAAATGAAGGATTTGAAATTACGAAAAAAGCATATCCAAGTAAAATTAGGTTTATCGTATCTACAGATATTAATAGAATCTATAATTTTTTCAGAAGAGGTTTATTATAGATACTTCAACAAATTCTGTTTTTTCTTTATTTTTTTGAAGATAATTCAATAAAAATTGAAATTTTTAAATTTCAACTAAAAAAACTATCTTTGTGACCATACCAAAATTTGACGATCATGATACAAAATACAGAAGTAGCTAGCAATCAACAACTTTCTTTTCAAGATTTTAAAAATGAAGTTTTAAAAGATTATAGAATTGCTCGTATTAGTAGAGAATGTAGTTTGTTAGGACGAAGAGAAGTTTTAACAGGAAAAGCAAAATTTGGTATTTTTGGTGATGGTAAAGAAGTACCTCAATTAGCGATGGCAAAAGCTTTCCAAAATGGAGATTTTCGATCAGGGTATTATCGTGATCAAACTTTTATGATGGCGATCGATCAATTAACACCTCAACAATTTTTTGCTGGCTTATATGCACATACCGATATTAATGTAGAACCCATGTCGGCAGGTCGTCAAATGGGAGGTCATTTTGCGACACATTCTATTGATGAAAATGGAAATTGGAAAAATCTAACTGCTCAGAAAAACTCGTCTTCTGATATTTCTCCAACCGCAGGTCAAATGCCTCGTTTATTAGGTTTAGCACAAGCCTCAAAAATCTATAGAAATGTTGAAGGTTTAGAAAGTTTTACAAATTTTTCTAACAAAGGAAACGAAGTTGCTTGGGGTACCATTGGTAATGCGAGTACTTCTGAAGGTTTATTTTTTGAAACCATTAATGCTGCTGGGGTATTACAAGTACCAATGGTTATGAATGTTTGGGATGATGAATATGGTATTTCTGTTCATGCTAAACACCAAACAACTAAAGAAAGTATTTCTGAAGTTTTAAAAGGGTTCCAGAAAGAAAATGACACAAACGGATATGAGATTTTTGTTGTTAATGGTTGGAATTATGTTGAATTAATTGATACGTATAACAAAGCATCTAAAATTGCTAGAGAACAACACATTCCTGTTTTAATTCATGTAAAAGAATTAACTCAACCACAAGGTCATTCAACATCCGGATCTCATGAAAGATACAAATCTCCAGAGCGTTTACAATGGGAACAAGACTTTGATTGTATTACGCAAATGCGTAAATGGATTTTAGAGTTTGAATTACAAGATGAAGATGGAAGTACTTTAAAGTTCATTGATTCTGAAGAAGAATTAATAAATATTGAAAAAGCTGCTAAAAAAGAAGTTAGTAAAGCTAAACGTGCTGCATGGTCTGCTTACACTAATGAAATAAAATCAGAAGTAACTAATGCAATTGAATTACTGGAAAGAGTTGCTGAAAAAAGTAATAATGGATCATTCATATCTAAATATAAAAATGATTTAGCAACTATTGATGAGCCTATTCGTAAAGATATTTTAGTTGCTGCACGTAAAAGTTTACGTTATTTAAAAGACGAGAATTTTGCTGAAAAAATAGAATTACAAAATTTTATAAAATCATCAATTGATAATGCTGCGGTAAAATATTCAGCTCACTTATTAAGCGAAACAGAACAAGCAACACAAAATGTTGCTGCTGAAGCACCGACATACGCATCAGAAAAAAATATGGTAGATGCTCGTATTATTATGCGTGACAATTTTGATGCTATTTTTAAAAAATATCCTGAAACATTAATTTTTGGTGAAGATGCTGGTTATATCGGAGATGTAAACCAAGGACTGGAAGGACTACAAGAAAAGTATGGTGAACTAAGGGTTTCTGATACTGGGATTCGTGAAGCTACTATTTTAGGTCAAGGTATTGGGATGGCAATGAGAGGACTACGTCCGATTGCTGAAATTCAGTATTTAGACTACCTTTTATATGCTTTACAAATTATGAGTGACGATTTAGCAACACTTCGTTACCGTACATTTGGTAAACAAAAAGCACCATTAATTATTCGTACTCGTGGACATCGTTTAGAAGGAATTTGGCACTCGGGATCTCCAATGGGAGGAATTATAAATAATATTCGTGGAATCCACGTATTGGTTCCAAGAAACATGACCAAAGCTGCAGGTTTTTACAACACTTTATTAGAAGGTGATGATCCTGGTTTAGTTGTAGAATGTTTAAACGGTTACCGTTTAAAGGAAGAATTACCGACCAACCTTGGGGAATTTAAAACTCCGATTGGTGTTGTAGAAACCATAAAAGAAGGAACTGATATTACTGTTATTTCTTACGGATCTACTTTAAGAATTGTAGAAGAAGCTGCTAAAGAATTATTACAAGTTGGCATTGACATTGAAATTGTAGATGCACAAAGTTTACTTCCTTTTGATATTAATCACGATACTGTAAAATCGGTTGCTAAAACAAACAGGTTATTAGTAGTTGACGAAGATGTTCCTGGAGGGGCTTCAGCCTATTTATTACAAGAAATTGTTGAAAACCAAAACGGATATAAACATTTAGATAGCAAACCTCAAACTTTAACAGCAAAAGCGCACAGACCTGCTTATGGTACTGATGGAGATTATTTCTCTAAACCATCTGCTGAAGATATTTTTGAAAAAGTGTACGAGATTATGCATGAAGCTAATCCTACAAAATTTAAGAGTTTATATTAATTAAGTTTTTTTCAACAAACTATTACCTATTGCACATTGTAAACAACGTTTCTTTGTGCAATAGGTATTTTTAAGTTCTAATAAAGCTTGACTTTCAAAAGCATTTTTTGATATAATTTTCAAATCTAAAAACTTAGTAATTACTGAATTTTTCTCAGATTTTAGTTCTTTTACTAAACTTAAAACATTTTCTTGAGCTTCTTCTCCCCTACTTGCTTCATAAACAAACTTTAAAGGAATAATTGTATTTATTAATAACAAATCAATAAATGATTTCGTGAGTTTTTTTACCGAATTTTTTGACTGTGTTTCAAAAGTATAATGCGATTTCCAAAAATCGTTTACTTCAACCGATAATAACGTATAAAAATCTTCAATTTTATTTAGCTTCATTAATTTAGAAAACAAATTATCTTGTTTATGGAATATCGCTACTAATTGGGCTATTCGTATTGTTGGAAAATTAGTTGGTCGCATTCTAAAAAACTGAAATTTCCTATTAGTAATGGGAAGCAACTTATATTTATGCTGTAAATATTTGTACTCCTTTTTAAGCTCTTTTTGATATAACACTTCTTTTTCTTCATCCAAAAATCCAGCTTGACCAAATAACAATGCAGACAAGTGTATTTCGTTAAATCTAACTTTTCGAAGTATTGAGAAATCAAACGATTGTGCTAATTGTAAAAATGCTTCTCCATTTACTTTTAATCCGAAGTTTTTAGCTAATAACTGAAACAATACAGCTTCATAATCATTGTTAGAGTTTGTTAAAAGTTCTTTTATTAAAACTGATTTATTTTTTAGTCTCTCAAAATACAAACGTTCTAACCAATTATTAAACAGAAATGAATCGACCTCTTTTAATTGATTTTGACATGGAATAAAACGTTGCTCTTTAGAAAATAATTTTTGATAATTGTTTAATAAATTATTCGCTACATAATCTTTTAATATTAAGGTTGGTAATGGTATATTGTTTTTCATATAAACATCGACATCATGTTGCCAAACCACATGCAAAATTACCGCATCGTAATTTTCATCTTCTTCATGCTTATGTAAATACCAATCGGAAGAATTTACATGAATCTCAACATTACCAATCCATAATTGATTATTTATCTTTAAATGAGCATTTAAAAAATCTGGCCCTGAATTTTTGTTGTATGTTCCAGATTTAACAATTTGAATATCTTCGTTTATTGTTGATTTCAAACGATTTACATCCATTAATTTGTATTGCCATAAAAAATGTAGAAATTCTTCTTTCATAACCGTAAATTAGCAACCCTTTTACGACCAAAACATAAGTCGATTAAGTATAAATTTTTGACTTTAAGTTAATTAATTAAATTGAAAAACACAAAAACCTATTAATTCAAACCATATAGCCACTTCTATAAAACATGAAAAACCTAACTAAATCGCTTTTCATCAGCGGATTCCCTGTTTTTGCTTTAATCATTTTTGTAAAAATAATTATTGATGCTAATTTCAATATTAGTAACATTGGTATATTAATTTCATCAATTACTGTTGTTGTTTTCTTTGCTATGTTATTTATAAAACCTGTAGCAAGAACCACAAAAACACTAACTTTTTATTCAAGTTTAATAGTTTTAGGTTTTGTTCTAAACCTTTTTAATTTCGAACAAAAATCTCTTTTAATCGCTGTTGGGTTAGCTTTAGGTTGGTTAGCTTATTTAACTTGGTATTCTTCTTTTAATTCAAGAAACACTGCTGTTTTAGAAGTTGGAAAAATATTACCAGATTTCACACTTGAAAATGGAGAATCTAAACCAGTTTCTTTAAATGATTTATCCGGTGAATTTAAAATCTTCATCTTTTATAGAGGTAATTGGTGCCCGCTTTGTATGGCACAAATAAAAGAAGTAGTAAACGAATATAAAGAGTTAGAAAAACGAAATACCGATATGGTTTTAGTAAGTTCTCAACCTCATAAATTCACCAAAAGTTTAGCAAACAAACATAAAGTTCCTTTTCATTTTTTAGTGGACAAAAACAATCAAGTAGCTAAACAATTAGGTATTTTACATGAAAACGGATTACCTGCAGGGTTTCAAGTTTTTGGTTATGAATCTGACGTTGTATTACCTACTGTAATTATTACTAATAAATACAACAAAATCATTTTTGCTGACTTAACTGATAATTATCGTGTTAGACCAGAACCAGAAACGTTTATCAAAATAATAGATAATTATAAAGGTTAAATTGATTGAATCATCAATTTTTACAATTAATAAATATTAATCATTCTTAAAAGCAATTGTATTTTTGCTACATCAATACATAAAAAAATGAATAGTATAGAAAATTTACAATGGCGTTATGCTGTTAAAAAATTCGACGAAAATAAATCACTTTCAGAATCTCAAATAAATACATTAAAAGAAGCTTTTAATTTAACTGCGACTTCTTACGGTTTACAACCTATTAAAATGGTTGTGATTAAAAACAAAGAAATTCAACAACAATTAGTTGAACATTCTTGGAACCAGCAGCAAGTAATGCAAGCATCTCATTTATTAGTTATCTGCATTCCTAAAACTTACACTGAAAAAGAAGTAGAAAGTTATTTCAATTTAGTAAAAAATATAAGAAACACTCCGGATGAAATTTTAAATCCATTTAAAGAGATGCTTACGGGTACAATCGCCAACAAAACACAAGAAGAATTAAGTAGTTGGACAAAGAATCAAGCGTATATTGCTTTAGGAAATTTAATGACAGTTGCTGCAAACGAAAAAATTGATTCTTGCCCAATGGAAGGTTTTATTCCTGAAAAATATGATAAAATTTTAGGTTTAGATAAATACAATTTAACATCTGTTTTAGTTTTACCTGTTGGCTTTAGAGCTGAAGACGATTATATGAAAGACTTGAAAAAGGTTCGTAGAAAAACTGAAGAAGTTATTATTGAAATGTAATCTATAATTTTTAAGTTATGAATTACGAATAAGAAATTTAGTACATTCGTAATTCATAATTTAACTGTATGCAACCACTACATATATTACTCCTTATTCTTGCTTATTTTGGTGTATTAATTTTAATCTCTTACATCACAAGTAAATCAGCAAATAACAATACTTTTTTTAAAGCAGACAATTCATCACCTTGGTATTTAGTTGCATTTGGTATGATTGGTGCTTCACTCTCTGGAGTTACATTTATATCCGTTCCTGGATGGGTAGAAGGTCAGCAAATGAGCTATATGCAAATGGTATTAGGCTACGTTGTTGGATACGCTGTAATTGGCTTAATACTACTTCCGCTTTACTATAAATTAAATTTAACTTCTATCTATACCTATTTAGAAGATCGTTTTGGTAGATATTCTTATAAAACAGGAGCTTCATTCTTTTTATTATCAAGAACTATCGGAGCAGCTTTTCGTTTGTTTTTAGTAGCCAACGTATTACAATTAATTTTATTTGATGCTTACGGAATTCCATTTTGGGTAACAGTAACTATTACCATTTTATTAATTTGGTTATATACTTTTAAAGGCGGAATTAAAACCATTGTTTGGACAGACACCTTACAAACTTTATTCATGTTAATTGCTGTAGGAGTTTGCATTTATATGATACAAGATGAAATGAAAATAGAGAGTTTATTCTCATATATTTCTGATAATAATTTATCTAAAATATTCTTTTTTGATGATCCTAAAGCAGGAAATTACTTTTGGAATCGTTTCTTTTCTGGAGCTTTTATTGCTATTGTTATGACAGGATTAGACCAAGATATGATGCAAAAAAACTTAACCTGTCGCAATTTAAAAGATGCTCAAAAAAATATGTTTTGGTTTACCATTGTCTTGGTAATTGTTAACTTTTTCTTTTTAGCATTAGGAGTTTTATTAACCGATTACGCATCTGCAAACGGAATTAACGCTCATAAAGATAGCTTATTCCCTATGATTGCCATGAGCGGAGATTTAGGAATTGCTACTTCTCTATTCTTTTTATTAGGATTAATTGCCGCTGCCTATTCTAGTGCCGATAGCGCCTTAACATCGTTAACCACTTCGTTTAGTATTGATATATTAGAAATTGATAAAAAAGATAACGAACAAGAGCAAGAAAAAACACGTAAGAAAATTCATGTTTTATTCTCATTGATATTAATTGCTACCATTTTAATCTTCAAATATTTTATTGCTGATGCAAGTGTAATTGCTAAAATATTTCAATTTGCAGGTTATACTTACGGACCATTATTAGGTTTATATGCCTTCGGTTTATTTACTAAATTCAATATAAAAGATAAACTAGTACCTATTATCTGTTTGATTTCTCCTGTACTTACTTATTTGATAAGTATTTTTAGTAAATCTCAATTTAATTTTGATTTCGGATTCTTTGTTTTAATCTTAAACGGATTTATTACTTTCTTAGGTCTATTAGCTATAAAAACTACAAAAAATGCCTAAAAAAGGGAAAGGAAAAGCTAAAAATACTGTTAACAAGGCGAAACATACTCGCTTAATGAAACAGAAAGACAACAAAGTAAAGCTTGAAAAACAACGTAATAAAGAACGTTTGAAAGCATTGGTTAAAAAAATGAATGAACAAAAAGAAAATGACAGCGCAACAAATAATAACTAAGTTCAATTTAACCAAACATCCAGAAGGTGGATATTACAAAGAGACATACAGAAGTAATGGGAAAATAAAAAATGAGCATTTATCTGAAAAGTTTGTTGGAGATAGAAACTATTCAACTTCAATATATTTCTTATTAACTTCTGATAAATTCTCGGCATTTCATAAGATAAATCAAGATGAAATTTGGCATTTCTATAAAGGTGATACTTTAAAATTACACATGATTTCACCTAATGGTGATTACTCTTTTGTTATGATTGGAAACAACTTAGAACAAAACGAGCAACCTCAATTTGTGGTTCTTGCTGGTTATTGGTTTGCAGCAGAAGTTTTAAAAGAAAATTCTTATGCTTTTACAGGATGCACAGTTGCTCCTGGTTTTGATTTTAGAGATTTTGTTTTACCAAAAAGAGATGAATTGATTGCATTATTTCCCAAACATTCAGAAATTATAACATCGCTTACTCATCATTAAACAGATATAAGTCTAATTTGATTCTTAACTCTTTTTCTAATGACTTCGTTAACTCCTGATATAAGACATTAAAACGCACTCATATCATTAAAGTTAGCACATTTGACAAACACATTATAACTACAAAAAAAATGAAACATTTAAAATTATTCCTATTGACTCTTTTGTTATTGGGATGTGTAAATAAAAAGGAAAAACTAATAACGCTTAATGGACTTGCTTTTGGAACAACATACAAAATTGAGTATTATGATTCCCTTACAGACAATAAAATTAAAAAGGGAATAGATTCTATTGTTATCGCAATTAATAAATCTTTAAGCACTTACCTACCTGAAAGTGATATATCCAAAATAAACAAAGGAAATACAGCTATAAAGACAGACATCCTTTTTCAAGAGGTTTTTAAACTTTCAAAAGAAATACATCTAAAATCGAAAGGTTATTTTGACCCAACTGTTGGAATCTTACGAAATGCTTATGGATTTGGAGATACTAAACCGATAAAATCGATTTCTAAGTTTAAACTGGATTCTATGATGAATTACGTTGGATTCGACAAAGTAAAACTTTTAGAAAATGGTCAAGTCTTTAAAAAGAGAAAGAATATCTATCTTGACTTTAATTCAATTGCAAAAGGTTATGCCATTGATAAAATGGCAGAATATATTCAAAGTAATTCGATTGAGAATTTTAGAATAGAAGTTGGTGGAGAAATAAGAACAATCGGCAGAAATTTGGGTTATAATATGAATTGGACTATTGGAATTGAAAGTATCGATTCCAAAGCGGAAAACAGAAAATCAAGAGCAAGAATAGAATTGATTAATCAATCAATAGCTGGTTCTGGAAATTTTAGAAAAAATAGAGTTGACTCTATTACAAATAAAAAATATGTTCACACAATTAACCCATTAATCGGAACTGCGGAACAGGGAAATATTTTGAGTTCATATGTAATTGCTAACACTTGTGCAGAGGCAGATGGTTATGCAACTACATTTATGGCTATGGGAATTGAAAAATCAAAAAAAATTCTTTCTGAATTAAAGGGAATTGATGTGTATTTAGTTTATTCGGATTCTTTAGGAAAAACAAGAGCGCATATTACAAAAGGTTTTAAAGAATTGATTATAGAATAAAAACGTGTGGCAATAATATATATAAATTGATAATAGTCAGCTACTTAATTTAATTTAAAGTGTATTTAGTAAGTCGCCAAATTTTTAAATTTGACGATTTCCAATAAAAAATATAAATAGTAAAATTAAAAATCTGGCTTGTGGCTCAACCGAAAAACAACCACTAATTTAAACGCAACTAACTATAAAATAAGTCGTTAACGAAAATTTAATTTCAAATACAAAAGCCACTATCATATCTTTCACAAATTTGCTAAAACAGAATTAATAATTTTTTTGTTGTAGTTATTTATTTTTTGATGCGTTGGCATCCACCCCAATAAAAAACGCATAAAGTCAGCACAAGCCAAAGGATATAATTGTCTCCACTCTTTTTCTAACATTACAAAATCAAAAGAAAATTTAGTGGTATTAAATGCGTTATGCAATTCATCAAAATAATAATTCAACAACTCCGTTTCATAAGTTTCTAATTCGTTATTTGTAAGACAACTTCCTAAAAAATAAGCTACATCTTTCATTCCGCAACCTCCACCAACGTATTGAAAATCTACTGCGGCTACTTTTGTTCCGTCTTCAGAAAAGCAAAAATTAGCCAATTTTGCATCACCATGTACTATCGTTTGATATTTACAATTATTTAAAACATCATCAATTAAATGTGCTTTTTCTTTAAGCGTATTGTGTTCTATTTTTTTTAACTCATCAGGTCTTGTAGCTAAGTGCCAATAAGTACCTACCTCCCATAATCCGTTAGGTTTTTTATTTAAAAAATTAACATGGAAATTTGCTAACCACTTTAAACAAACCTTTACTTCACTCAAATTAATTTGAGTTTTTATTAATGGAAACTCCTCTTTTAAATCTTCTAAAACAATCCATTGATTATTTTCTTGTGTAAAAGAACCTATCATTTTTGGAATTTTACAATTAGAATCACAAAACTCACTCCACTCATTATACCAATTCGTTTCTACTTGGTATGATTTTATTTTTCTTTGATGGGAAAAACTAGTATTCCAACCTCTTGGATGCTCTATGGATTTATCTAAATTTATATGTTTTACTATAACAGTTTTAAAAAGTGAACTTTCTAATACATAACGAGAAATCTGACCACAACCACTCCATAACAATTGTATAACCTCATCTTCTCTACAAAAAGTCGCTTTCGTGATTTTAGAAATATAGTCGATAAAATTCAGGTTCATAAAATATTAAATAAATGATTTGCTAAAATAATTAAAACTATAACAGAAAATATCAAGATATTTATAAATAAAAAATCCCGAATTTAAAAACTCGGGATTTTATTTTAATATACTTTTAAACTATTTATCTATCGATCCTAAAACACGTTTCATAAAATTGTTTAACGCTTCTTTTTTAGGGGTACCATCTTTTATCATTTTATCAACTTCAATAGCTCCGTACATGTTTGATATCAACTCGCCTATTACATCTAATTCTTCATCTTTTAAAGATGGAACTTCTGTTAAAGCTTCTAATGTTTCAATCGTTTCAAGTACGTAATCTTGATCGTTTTCTTCAATAAAAGAAGTTAAGTGTTTTATAACTGGTAATTTCATATTATTATTTTGTCATTGCGAAGCAAAAAAATTGCTGTGGCAATCTGTTAATTAAAAAGAGATTACTTCACTACGTTTCGTAATGACGCTTAATTATACTACTTCGTTAATTAATTCTTTTAAAGAATCAAACTTATTAGTTTGTACCTGATTTATAAATTTACCATCTACAAATGTTGCAAATGTTGGTAAATTACTAACATCGGCTAACTTTCTACTTTCTGTAAATTTTTCTGAATCAGCAATTACAAAAACCATTTCTTCATTTTCAGAAGCTAACTTCTTAAATTTAGGTTTCATAATTCTACAATTTCCACACCAAGTTGCTGAAAATTGCACAGCTACTTTTTTATTACCAGCAACTAATTCTGCTAAGTTATCTTCGTTTAATTCTTGTACCATAGTTTATAAAATTTCGAAAGGGGTTCGTGTATGTCCCCCAACATTCACACGAACCGAGTCCCTCCTATATTATTAAATTAGTGAGATGCTAAATATTCAGCTGTTCCTTTTGCATTAGGTTTCATTGCCTCTTTACCTTCTTCCCAGTTTGCAGGACAAACTTCTCCGTTTGTTTGAACGTGTGAATATGCATCAATTAAACGTAAAAATTCATTTACATTTCTACCAACTGGCATGTGATTTATACCTTCGTGAAAAACTGTTCCTTCTTCGTCAATTAAATATGTAGCTCTGTAAGTTACATTATCTCCTTCTACTTGAATAGTTTGTGTTGCTTCGTCAAAAGTTTCGTTAGATATATCTAAAATACCTAAGATTGATGATAAGTTACGGTTGCTATCTGCTAATAAAGGATAAGTTACTCCTTCGATACCTCCGTTATCTTTAGATTGGCTTAACCAAGCAAAGTGTACTTCTGGAGTGTCACAAGATGCTCCTATTACTACTGTGTTTCTTTTTTCAAACTCTCCTAAAGCTGCTTGAAAAGCGTGTAATTCTGTAGGACATACAAATGTAAAATCTTTTGGGTACCAGAATAATAATACTTTTTTCTTATTATTTACTGCTTCTTCTAATACATTTACTTTAAATGTATCACCCATTTCGTTCATTGCGTCAACTCCTAAATTTGGAAATTTTTTACCAACTGCTGTAGCCATTTTATATTTTTTTTATTGATTAATTATTGTTTTATATGTGCAAATATACCACTGAAAAAAAGTCTGTAATAAAAAAGTTGATGCTAATTTTCTATTTCAGCATCAACTTTACTTATAGTAATTTCTTTTACTTATTACTTAAAAC
>CAZCHR010000055.1:0-13962 GCA_964498665.1 uncultured Tenacibaculum sp.
AATCTGTCTTTTTTACTACTATATTTTATCTAAATATTAATCGAACTCAGGTTGACAGCCTTTAAATATTTAAAATCTTTTATAATTAGAGCTTCCTTCTATTATCATCAGATTTTGTATCTATTAATTTATTATAAGGATCTACCCCAACCTCAACCGGTTTTTTATCAACTATAAGTGAAATTTTATTATTAATTTTTGTGATTTTATGTTTCTTTAAATAAAGCTCAATTTCTTTTTTATCATCTCCTGAACCTTCTTCTCCGAAAATACCAATATCGATATAGTCTGCTAAAGGAACTGATAAAATAGGTTTTTTCATTTTTTCTGTTTTATAAGAAATTGTATCACCTACTTGTTCTCCGTAATAACGTTTACCTTTATCGTTATTTCTGTATTTACTCACATTAAACTCAATATCAACTTGATATTTTCCGTTTTCTAATTCTTTAGATTCTACTTTTGCAATACGGTTTCTATACAAAGTAACTGTTTCAAACATGTCTTTAATTACATATTGTAAACTATCAGGAGTCACTTTTCTTATATCATCAACCATTTCTATTGATGTTGTATAAGGAGCATCTTGAAACTTCACTTTTTCAACATATCTTTTTAGAGCTCCATTCAGTTTTTCTTCACCAATATAATCGCTCAATGCATAAAAAACCATAGAACCTTTTTGATAATGAATATACCCTTGACCGTCGTTATACATTAAAGCTTTTTCTCTTTTTCGCTCTAAAGTTCTTTGTGTTAAATATCCATCTAACGATTTCTTTAAAAACTTACGCATTTCAGATTTTCCGGCTTTATGTTCTAACACTTTTAAAGAAACATATTCTGATAAACTTTCAGACAACATTGTTGCTCCTAAAACATCTGCCCCAATTACTTGATGCGCCCACCATTGATGTGCTAATTCATGAACAGTTACAGCAAAAGGATAATCTACTCCTTCATCTTTCTTATCTACAGCTGCAATAAAACCGATAGATTCAGAAAACGGTATTGTATTTGGAAACGATTGTGCGAACGTACCTCCTGTTTTAGGAAACTCGATAATTCGAACTTGCTTATGTTGGTATGGACTAAAGTTTTTAGAGTTATAATCTAACGAAGCTTTAATACCTGCCATCATTCTATCTAAATTGTACTCATGCCCTTTTTGATAATATATTTCTAAGTTTACATCATTCCATTTATCACGTTTTACTTCATACTTTGCTGAATTAAATGCATAGAAATTTAAAATTTTGCTATCCATTTTATAATGGAAATATCTACGACCATCTTTTACCCATTCTTTTTGTAAATATCCTGGAGCAATTGCTATTTGATCTTCATCGGTACTGACCGTTGTTTCAAAATCTATCCAATCAGAATCATGAGAAATATATGTATCTCCTAAAGCAGTACTATCTGACGGATGCGGTTTTAAATCGTTTTTAGCTAAACCATATTTTTTACGAGTTTTATTATCACTTAATTCACCTGCATCTGAATATCCAAAAGACGGATAAATAGAACTATTCATAAACGTACCATTTCTTCTTACTGGTGAATTTTTTCTAAAGAAATTATTTGGTTTATTCTTTATTGTAAAATTAAGTTCTAAACTATCACCTGGATTTAAAGGTGCTTTTAATTGATAAATATCAAAGTTTTGAATCGTATCTTCTAAAACCAGAGTAGTTGGCTTATTAAACACAAATGTACTCGGGTAATTGTTATGATTTAAAAATAAACTATCTATAACCTCATCCGTCTTATTAATCATCTTATAATTCCCTGATGAGTTAAAGTCATAACTTTTAGGAAAAATATTCATATCAACATTAACTGCTACAATTCTTGGTTGTGCTTTCCCTTGATATTTTTTATAGCTTTTTTCCCACTCAACATTTAACTTCTCTCTTTCTTTTCTTGATGTTCTTTTATTTTTAATATTATTCTCATAATACACTCTACCTCCTAAAGAAAAGAAAGCTAATAATAAAACTCCTAAAACAGCTACAGTTTTTACAGACATTCTTTCTTTAAAAATTGATAATCGTTCTTTAAAAGAATGTGGTAAACCTCTTACCCAAAACAATCCTGTTAAAACCAATAATACGAATCCACCAAGTGCCCAATAAGTTTTATAAATTAAATATTTTGATAAAGTAGATCCGTATCCATTCATATCAGAATATCTAAAACTTGGACCTTGATTGTATTTAAAAATTGATTGTTCAACACCTGCAAAAGTTAAAAATGGTAATCCGAAGTTAATTACAATTAAAATAAATAATCCTAAATATGGATTCCCTACTAAAGTTTGAACAAACAATGCTAACAAAGCCCATATTGCAAAGTGAATGAATTGTAAAACAAATAATTCATACATGTAATGACCTATTTCAAAGTTATAAAAACCTTCATAAACTTGATAGATTATACCAGCTATCATTACTACTGACAACAATACTAATTGTACTTTTAACAACGCTATTAATTTAGATAACCATAATACCCAATTCGGAGTTGGAGTAACATCTACTAAATGATTTGCTTTTGCCATTTTGCCTCTATGCACTAACATACCTGCATATAAAAAAGTAATAATATTTATTGATAAAGTAAAAGCACCAATACCACTCTGTAACATTTTCCAAGTTACTGGTAAAGTGTTTGTACCCAATAACAATCCTGTTTGAGATAATGTAACAATCGTTAAAATTAACCCTACTAAAACAATTGCTATAAATGGTAGAGCTTTAACAATATATTTAAAATCTATATTAGAAAGTTTCCAAGTGTTTTTTAAGTTTTGTACAAAAGAGAAATTATAATTTACCTTCGGAAGATCGATTCTTGTAATTCCACCAAAATTCTTTTTTACAACTCTATCTCCTTTTTCTTTTTTAAAGAATGATAAACTGATTGCATTTTGACTAAATGAAAACTTCTTATACACTCCACCGAAGATTAAAGCAGAGATTCCTAACCAAATTAATCTATTATATATAATAACTCCTTGTAAAGGTAAAGCCGCATCATTTTGTTCAGCTAAGGTCCAATAACGTGTGTAATATCTTAAAGCTGCATCTCCATAAGGATCAAGTAAACCCGCTATAAAACGATTTCCTTCTTCAGATAATAACCCTTGCATTAACCCTTGGAAAAACATTACAACAATAACAGTTATAAAACCAGCAGCTATGTTTCTTGTAAAAGTAACTACCGCAAAAACAATAGCTCCAAATAATATTGAATTAGGAATTACATACACCAAATACGAGTGTAAATAAGCTCCGAAATTAAAATTATTTACTATTTCTGAATTTGTTCCTGGCAATCGAAATCCTATAACAACTCCTAATCCAATAACTAAAACAATTAAAGAAACAATTAGTAAACCACTTAAAAACTTAGCAAATAAATAACTCGCTTTTGTAAATGGATACGAATATAATATAGAATGCATTTCACTTTTATAATCTCTAAAAATAGTGACACCTATTATTGATGGAAGCAGAAAAAATATTAATTGTGCTGTACCATTAAACATATTATAAACTCCTATTGGAGAGTTCACAATTTTATTACCTCCAACAGTCATTGTTATACTATCGAAAATACCTGCGTTTGCTGCTGCAAAAAATACCGAAATAATAAAAAATATTGCGGCATAGATATAAAATGCTGGTTTCTTAAACCAGTAATTTAATTCGTGTTTAAATATTGTAGAAAACATATATTCTATTTTTTTTAATTATAAAATGCATTAAACATTTACTGGTTCGTCTTGTTGTAATGCTATAAAATAAACGTCATCTAACTGAGGTTTAGATTCAATAAAATCTTCAGAAGGTTTTATATCTGAATACACTCTAATATTTAATGAATTATCTTCATTATAGTTTGATGATAAAACATTGTAAGTTGCTTCGTTCTCTTCTAAATTATCTCTATCAATAATTTTTGTCCAGATTTTACCTTCAATTTCTTTTGTTGACTCTACTGGTGTCGTTTGTTTTAAAATTCTTCCTCCATTTAAAATTGCCATTTCGTTACACAACTCTTTTACATCTTCTACAATATGAGTTGAAAATATAACTGTAGAGTTAGTCCCTACTTCTCTTAATACATTTAAAAAACGACGTCTTTCTGCTGGATCTAATCCCGCAGTTGGTTCATCTACAATAATTAATTTAGGATTGTTAAGTAACAATTGAGCAATTCCGAAACGTTGCTTCATTCCACCAGAATAACCTGCAACATATTTCTTTCTTACTTCGTATAAATTGGTAATTTCTAAAACCTCTTTAATTATGTTTTTTCGATCTGTTTTAGAACTAATTCCTTTTAAAGTTGCGAAATAATCTAATAAATCTTCCGCAGACATCTTCGGGTACACTCCGAAAGATTGTGGCAAATACCCCAATGACTTTCTAAACTCCATTGGATTTTTTAAAACATCAATTTCATCAAAAGTAATAGATCCACTATCTGGACTTTGTAATGTTGCAATTGTTCTCATTAATGATGATTTACCCGCTCCATTTGGACCCAATAAACCGAACATTCCTGTTCCTATTTCTAAATTTAAACCATCAATAGCTTTTACACCATTTTTGTAGGTTTTTGTTAAATTTTGGATAACTAATCTCATATCTTTTGATTTGGTTGATTTCTATTATAAGGCGATCGCTAAATTAAATTCAATTTTTAAACGCTAACACCAAGGTTACTTATTAATTTATATATCAGTAGACTTAAACACTATTTTGTTACAATTTTTTGTAAATAAAAAAGCATCAAGTAAAAATTTACTTGATGCTTTTCTTTTTTTGGGGGGAATATTTTTATTTCTTATTTCCTCCTTGAGGATATTTAGCCATTATTTCAGCCACGAACTCTTTTACGCGTTGTTCTTTCTTCTCTACATTTCTCATTCGTAAAGCTCCACTTCCTATACCTTGCCAAACTAACTCTTTTCTTTTCGCATCTAACAAATCAATAAACAAAGTACCTTCTGTATATTGATTAACATTTAAACGATTAGCTCCTCCCCACATCCAAGGGTTCCAACCCCATCCATAGCTATAACCCCAACCAAGGTTATTATCATTTATATTAATTCGTTCTCTACTCTTAGTAAAAATACTAACTAATACATCTGGAGATGAAGATTTAGTCATTCCTTTTGCTAATAATTCAGATTCAATAGCACGCATAATACGTTTTTTATCTAAATCAGAAATTGGAGCTTTATCAATTCCTTTTTTATAGAAAGCAAAAGTTTTATATTGATTAAAGTTAACTTTTGTATCATAGTCGGTAGTTACACGAACAGAACTACAGGATACGAAAAAAGTAACTGTGAAGATTAAGAGTAATGATTTTAATAACTTCATTTTATATGGTTTTAAATTAAACTTAATAAACAGCTAAAAACCATTACTCTTAAAATAATAATTTTTATATGTTTTCTAACAATGCATCATCTACTAAGTTAGGAAGTGTAACTTTTAATTTTCTCTCAACTTCCATAGCACGTTTTATCGTAAATACTGCCTCCTCATTTCTTGCCCAACTTCTTCTTGAAATTCCGTTATTCACATCCCAAAAAAGCATTGATTTTAAGCGTCTTGATGCACCTTTAGAACCATCAAGAAGCATGCCAAATCCTCCGTTAATAACTTCGCCCCATCCTACTCCACCACCGTTATGGATTGAAACCCAAGTAGCTCCTCTAAAACTATCTCCAATTACATTGTGAATAGCCATATCTGCTGTGTAACGAGAACCATCGTAAATATTTGAAGTTTCACGGTAAGGTGAATCAGTACCAGACACATCATGATGATCTCTACCTAATACAACATTTCCTATTTTACCTTTTTTAATGGCTTTATTAAATGCTTCCGCTATTTTCATACGTCCTTCTGCATCTGCATATAAAATACGTGCTTGTGAGCCTACTACTAATTTATTTTCTTGAGCTCCTTTAATCCACTGAATATTATCAGCCATTTGTTGCTGAATTTCTTCTGGTGAATTCCTCTTTATTTTTTCTAAAACTTTACAAGCAATTGCATCGGTTTTTGCCAAATCTTTTGTGTCTCCGGAAGTACATACCCAACGGAATGGTCCGAACCCATAATCGAAACACATTGGCCCCATAATATCTTGCACATAACTAGGGTATTTAAACTCTCTACCTATGGTAGGATTTTCCGCCATTACATCTGCTCCTGCTCTACTTGCTTCTAATAAAAAGGCATTTCCGTAATCAAAGAAATAAGTTCCTTTTACAGTATGCTTATTAATTGCTTTTGCATGACGACGTAACGTTTCTTGCACTTTTTCTTTAAATAATTTAGGCTCGTTTGCCATCATTGTATTTGCATCATCAAAAGAAATATCAACAGGATAATACCCTCCTGCCCAAGGATTGTGTAATGATGTTTGATCTGACCCTAAATCGATATGTACATTTTCGGTATCAAACTTTTCCCAAACCTCAACAATGTTTCCTAAATAAGCAATTGATACTACTTCTTTATTCGCTTTAGCTTCATTTACACGAGTTACTAACTCATCTAAATCAGTAATTTTTTCGTCAATCCAACCTTGATCTAAACGAATTTGTGTAATCTTCGGATTTACCTCAGCACAAACCGTAATACAACCTGCGATATTACCCGCTTTAGGTTGTGCACCACTCATACCACCTAAACCAGCAGTTACAAATAAATTCCCTTTTGGCTCTTTTTTAATTTTTCTAAATCCGTTTAAAACGGTAATTGTTGTTCCATGTACAATTCCCTGAGGCCCTATATACATATAACTTCCAGCAGTCATTTGCCCGTATTGAGAAACTCCCAAGGCATTCATTTTTTCCCAATCGTCTGGTTGCGAATAATTCGGAATTACCATTCCGTTTGTTACCACAACTCTTGGCGCATCTTTATTCGATGGAAATAATCCCATCGGATGACCAGAATACATAGTTAACGTTTGTTTATCTGTCATTTCAGATAAATATTTCATAGTTAAAAGATACTGTGCCCAATTTTGAAAAACAGCTCCATTTCCTCCATAAGTAATTAACTCATGCGGATGTTGTGCTACTGCATAATCTAAATTATTCTGAATCATCAACATAATTGATTTTGCTTGCTCAGATTTACCAGGATATTCTTTAATATCTCTCGCATACATTTTATAAGTAGGACGAAAACGATACATATAAATTCTACCGTAATCTTCCAATTCCTTAGCAAATTCAGGTAATAAAACTTCGTGATGTTTTTTATCGAAATAGCGTAATGCATTTTTTAATGCTAACTTCTTTTCTTCAGTAGTTAAAATTTCTTTACGCTTTGGCGCTCTGTTTATTGATGAATCATAAACTGGCATTTCTGGTAATTCACTCGGAATTCCCTGTTTTATTTGTTTTTTAAATGACATCATAATTTTATTTTTAACGAACTGTAAATTCTTGATTTTTAACCATACTTACCAATGTATTAATATCATCTTTAAGTACACGATCTTCTTCTAATTTAGCTACTTTATTTCTAATTAACTTAAAATTCTCTTCAATTATAGGCGAAAATGTATTTGGTCTTCTAAAATCCATTGCTTGTGCAGCATACATAAATTCGATGGCTAACATTTTATCTATATTTCCTAAAATCTGATTGAATTTACGTCCAGAAATACTTCCCATAGAAACATGATCTTCTTGTCCTAATGAAGTAGGAACACTATCTGCTGATGGAGGAAAACACAATGATTTATTTTCTGTAACTAAAGCTGCCGTAGTGTATTGAGGAATCATGAATCCTGAGTTTAAACCACCAGCTTCGGTTAATAATCTTGGTAAACCAAATTTTCCTTCTAACAATAAATAACAACGTCTGTCTGCAATATTTCCTAATTCTGATGCAGCGATTGAAGCATAATCTAAAGCCATCGCTAAAGGTTGCCCGTGAAAATTACCTCCAGAAATTGCTTCCGTTTCGCTTAATACAATTGGATTATCGGTTACAGAATTCATTTCTATTTCTGCTAATTCTTTTAAATGCGCATAAGCATTTCTTGACGATCCATGTACTTGTGGCATACAACGAATTGAATACGGATCTTGTACTCTTGGAAAACTATTATCAGCAGCGTTTTTAGAATCTTTTAATAACATACGCATACGTTCTGCTACTTTTAAGTTTCCTTTAAACGGACGTATTTTATGTAACTCTTCTTTAAATGGTGATACATTTCCTGAATATCCCTCTAAAGTCATTGCTCCAGAAACATCAGCTAAATCTAACACATATTCCATTTTTTTTAACCCTAAAATGGCATGTGCTAAGATAAACTGTGTTCCGTTTATTAAACCTAAACCTTCTTTGGCTTGTAGAACTAAAGGTGATAAATTGTGTTTTTTTAATACTTCTTTTGCTGATATAATTTCTTCTTCAATCCAAAACTCACCTTCGCCTAATAATGGTAAAAACAAGTGTGATAATGGAGCTAAATCACCTGAAGCTCCAACTGAACCTTGCTCAGGAACTGTTGGCAATAAGTCGTTTTCAATAAAATAAATAATACGTTCTATCAACTCTAAACTAACCCCTGAAAAACCTTGACATAAAGCTTGCACTTTACAAATCATCATAATTTTAGATAATTTTTTATCTATAGGATTTCCAACACCTACAGCATGTGTAATTAACAAGTTTTCTTGCAACTTACTTGTTTCTTCAGGTGTAATTTGCACGTCACACAAAGGTCCGAAACCTGTATTGATTCCGTAAACAGCAGCATCTGAATTTGCCATTACTTCTACCTTAGCTCTACATTCATTTATTTTTAAAACTGCATCGTTCGATACTTCTGCTTTTAAAGTTCCTTCTGCGATAGCAATTACCTTATCGACAGTTAATTTATCTATTCCGTACTTAAACATCAATTCTTATTTTATTTATAACAAAGTTATTTTTATTTTTGATAACCAATAAGATCAATTAATTCAATAATTAATAACTATGAGTAATCAAATAGAGCTTCGTCATTTTAAATATTTTTTAGCAGTTGCTGAAGATTTACACTTTAGAAAAGCTGCAGAACGCCTCTTTATTTCTCAACCAGGATTAAGCAGACAAATAAAGCAAATGGAAGATGATTTGGGTATTCAACTATTTGATAGGCATAATAGAAAAGTACAACTTACCGCTTCTGGCAAATATTTAAAAACTGAACTAACCAGAAGTTTAAAAAATTTAGAACATGTTTTAGATTATGCAAAGCTATTACAAGATGGAAAATACGGACGATTAGATTTTGGATATGTTGGTTCTGCAATGCAAGATATTATTCCGAATTTATTAATTGATTTTAAAAAAGAACATCCTAATATTCAATTTGGATTAAAAGAAATGGACAATCAAAAACAAATTGAAAGTTTACTTTCTCATGATATTGATCTTGGTTTTGTTCGTTTAGATAGAGTACCTAGAGGTTTAACTATTAAACCAATTTTAAAAGAATCATTCTGTTTAGTACTCCCTAAAAATCATACTATTAACGAAAATAATTTTAAAGGCTTAAAACAGTTAAAAAACGAATCTTTTATTTTATTTGATCCATCTTATAGCCCTTCTTATTACGAAAAAGTTATGCAAATTTTTGATGAGAGTGGTTTTTCTCCTATTATATCTCACAATACAATTCACGCAGCTTCAATTTATAAATTAGTTGAAAATAATTTTGGTTTATCTATTGTACCTAAATCATTACAAAAAGGTTATAATATGAATGTGAAATTTATTGAGTTGACTAAAATAAAACAGCGTACTACGCTTTCGGTAATATGGAATAAAAACAATAGAAATCCGATATTAAAATCAATCTTAGAAAAAACATATAATTAAGTCATAAAATAATGCTTATCAACATCAAACTATAAAATCATTACATTTACAAATAACTTACATTGTAATTAACAGTGATTTTTATTTCTAAATATATCGTTCCTAAAGGCTTTATAGGAATAACATTATTTCCTTTTATCTTTTTAAAACGAAAAGATTTAAAGCATAATGCAGAACTTGTTAATCACGAAAAAATACATTTACAACAGCAGAAAGAACTATTTGTAGTTTTTTTCTATTTTTTTTACGGAATTGAATGGTTTCTTAAGTTTTTAAAATATAGAAACGGTTTTTTAGCTTATAAAAATATAAGCTTTGAACGAGAAGCTTATTTAAATGAAACTAATTTATATTATTTAGATAAAAGAAAAAATTGGGCATTTATTAACTATTTATAATCCACAAAGAATTCTTATTTCCTTTAATAAATTCGTAAATTGCACATCCAATTTTCTATAAAATTTACGAATGGAACAAATAGCACCTTATAAACCAATACATAAAGTAAGAATTGTAACAGCTGCTTCGTTATTTGACGGACATGATGCTGCCATAAATATTATGCGTAGAATAATACAATCTACTGGGGTTGAAGTAATTCACTTAGGTCATGACAGAAGTGTTGAAGAAGTAGTAAACTGTGCTATACAGGAAGATGCTAACGCTATTGCAATGACTTCTTACCAAGGAGGACATACCGAGTATTTTAAATACATGTATGATTTATTGAAAGAAAGAGGAGCTTCTCACATCAAAATTTTTGGTGGTGGTGGTGGTGTAATTCTTCCTGAGGAAATCAAAGAATTGATGGATTACGGAATTACACGTATTTACTCTCCTGATGATGGTCGTGAATTGGGTTTACAAGGAATGATTAACGATTTGGTAAAAACTTCTGATTTTGCCATTGGTGATGTATTAAATGGTGAAATAAATCATTTAGCTGAGAAAGAAATAGGGAGTATTGCTCGTATTATTTCTTCTGCTGAAAACTTCCCAGAAGTAGCTAAAGAAACTTTAGATACGATTCATGAGAAAAATAAAACTTCTAAAACTCCTGTTTTAGGAATTACAGGAACAGGTGGTGCTGGTAAATCTTCTTTAGTAGATGAGTTAGTTCGTCGTTTCTTAATTGATTTTCCAAATAAAACTATCGGATTAATCTCTGTAGATCCTTCAAAAAGAAAAACTGGAGGGGCTTTATTAGGTGACCGTATTCGTATGAATGCTATTAATAACGAACGCGTATATATGCGTTCTTTAGCTACACGTCAATCTAATTTAGCTTTATCAAAATATGTAAATGAAGCAGTTGAAGTTTTAAAAGCCGCTGAATTCAATTTAATTATATTAGAAACTTCTGGTATTGGGCAATCTGATACAGAAATTATTGAACACTCTGATACTTCCTTATATGTAATGACTCCTGAATTTGGAGCAGCTACTCAATTAGAAAAAATCGATATGCTTGATTTTGCTGATTTAGTTGCCATTAATAAGTTTGATAAACGTGGAGCTTTAGATGCAATTCGTGATGTTAAGAAGCAATATATGCGTAATAACAATCTTTGGGATGTTCATATGGATGACATGCCAGTTTTTGGAACCATTGCTTCTCAATTTAACGATCCAGGAATGAATACGTTATACAAACGTATTATGGATAAATTAGTTGAAAAAACTGGAGTTGATTTAAAATCTAACATGGAAATTACTAAAGAAATGTCTGAAAAGATTTTTGTAATTCCTCCAAGTAGAGTTCGTTATTTATCAGAAATATCAGAAAGTAACAGAGCTTACGATAAAAAAGTTGACGATCAAGTTATTGTTGCTCAAAAATTATATGGAATTCATCAAACAATAGAGTCTATAGTTAATTCTTCTGTTGAAATTACTAAAACAGGATTGAATGAAGATGCTATTCTTCTTTTAGAGCAAGTAAAAGATGACAAAGAATTCTTAAAATTATTAACTGCTCAATTTGATAAAGTAAAACTAAATCTTGATCCACATAATTGGGAAATTATTTTAAATTGGAAAGAGAAGGTTGAAAAATATAAAAATCCTATTTACACGTTTAAAGTACGTGATAAAGAAATAAAAATAGCAACACATACAGAGTCGTTATCTCATACCCAAATACCTAAAGTTTCCTTACCTAAATATCAAGCTTGGGGAGATCTATTACGCTGGAGTTTACAAGAAAATGTTCCTGGAGAATTCCCATATGCTTCAGGATTATATCCTTTTAAAAGAACAGGTGAAGACCCTACAAGAATGTTTGCTGGTGAAGGTGGACCAGAACGTACAAACAGACGTTTTCACTATGTTAGTTTAGGTATGGACGCTAAGCGTCTTTCGACTGCATTCGATAGTGTTACTTTGTATGGTAATGATCCTGGAATTAGACCAGATATTTACGGTAAAATTGGTAATGCTGGAGTTTCTATTTGTTGTTTAGACGATGCTAAAAAACTATACTCTGGTTTCGATTTAAGTCATGCAATGACATCAGTTTCTATGACTATTAATGGTCCTGCACCTATGTTATTAGGTTTCTTTATGAATGCAGCAATCGATCAGAATTGTGAGAAATACATCAAAGAAAATAAATTAGAAAAACAAGTTGAAGCTAAATTCAAAGAAATTTATGATTCAAAAGGATTAGATAGACCAGTTTATCAAGGTGATTTACCAGAAGGTAATGATGGTTTAGGTTTGATGCTTTTAGGTTTAACAGGTGATTTAGTTTTACCTGCGGATGTATATGCTGAAATCAAAAAAACAACTTTAGCACAAGTTAGAGGAACGGTACAAGCAGATATTTTAAAAGAAGATCAAGCACAAAACACTTGTATATTCTCTACAGAATTTGCATTACGTTTAATGGGTGATGTTCAAGAATATTTTATTGAAAAGCAAGTTCGTAATTTTTATTCCGTTTCGATTTCTGGATATCATATTGCAGAAGCAGGTGCAAATCCAATTACGCAATTAGCACTAACTTTATCAAACGGATTTACGTATGTTGAATACTACTTATCTCGTGGTATGGACATTAATAAATTCGGACCAAATTTATCATTCTTTTTCTCAAACGGAATTGACCCTGAATATTCAGTTATTGGTCGTGTTGCTCGTAAAATTTGGGCAAAAGCTTTAAAACATAAATACGGAGCAAACCCGAGAGCTCAAATGTTAAAGTATCATATTCAAACTTCGGGTCGTTCTTTACACGCTCAAGAAATTGATTTTAATGATATTCGTACAACTTTACAGGCTCTATACGCAATCAATGATAACTGTAATTCATTACATACAAATGCGTATGATGAAGCTATTACAACACCAACTGAAGAATCGGTTCGTAGAGCAATGGCAATTCAGCTGATTATCAATAAAGAATTAGGTTTAGCTAAAAATGAAAACCCAATTCAAGGTGCTTTTATCATCGAAGAATTGACCGATTTAGTAGAGGAAGCAGTTTTATTAGAATTCGATAGAATTACAGAACGTGGAGGCGTTTTAGGTGCAATGGAAACCATGTATCAGCGTTCTAAAATTCAAGAAGAAAGTTTGTACTACGAAACATTAAAACACACTGGTGAATTCCCAATTATTGGAGTAAACACTTTCTTAAGTTCCAAAGGATCTCCAACAGTACAACCTGCAGAAGTGATTCGTGCAACTGAAGAAGAAAAGCAATTCCAAATTCAAACAAAAGAATTATTGAACAAAGCCAACGACGGAAAAGTTCAAGAACAGTTAGCTATTTTACAAGAAGCAGCTATTCAAAATGAAAATTTATTTGACAAGTTGATGGAGGCTACAAAATACTGTTCTTTAGGTCAAATAACCGAAGCTTTGTTTAAAGTTGGTGGACAATACAGAAGAAATATGTAAACAAACAATGTTTGCTAATAATTAATAAGACTCCATACAATTTGTATGGAGTCTTTTTATAACCTACATATTAAAACTCTAAAAACCTGAGTTCGATTAATAAAAAGAGAGTTGATTAGTTTTAATCGTTTGA
>CAZCHR010000056.1:0-13776 GCA_964498665.1 uncultured Tenacibaculum sp.
AAATTTTGTGTTGTGTACAAAGATGCCAACTTTTTTACGTTTTTACAACGATTTACTATTTTTTAAAAATTAAACAAATAAAAATGATGTGTCTTAAATTAAGATTCTGTTTTTAAACAATGTTTTAAAAATTATCTTTACATAAAATTTATAAGATGAGTTTTGTAATTAGAGCTGGAGAGAAAAAAGACGTACAATCAATATTAGATTTAATTATTGAATTAGCTGTTTATGAAAAAGAACCTAATGCTGTAGAAATAACGGTAGAAGATTTGTTAAACGATGGTTTTTCAGAAAGTCCTAAATTTAAAACATTTGTAGCGGAGGATGTTAAAGGACAAATTATAGGTATGACTTTATTTTATGAACGTTATTCTACTTGGAAAGGAAAAGCTATTCATTTAGAAGATTTAATGGTAACCGAATCTAAAAGAGGTATTGGAGCTGGAAAAGAGTTGTATGCGTCAGTTATGAAATATGCACATCAAAACGGATTTAAAAGAGTTGCATGGGAGGTGTTAGATTGGAATGTAAATGCGATAGATTTTTACAAAAAATCTGGAGCAACTGTTTATAATCAGTGGAGAGTGTGTCAAATGAATGAACAAAACCTAACAGAATTTTGTAATGAGAATATTTAAGTTTGGTGGAGCATCTGTAAAAGATGCAAAGGGGGTGAAAAACGTAATAAATGTATTACTTCATGAGGATTCTGAAAATGTTTTAGTTGTTATTTCTGCAATGGGTAAAATGACTAATGCTTTTGAACGAGTTGTAAATAGTTTTTTTTATCAAAAAGAAGGTTTAAAAGATGCTATACGTTTTGTGGAGAATTTTCATAAAAATATAGTTGATGATTTATTTGAAAAGGAGCACGAAATATATAATAAGATAAATTTTTTGTTTGCAGAAATGAGTGGTTTTATGATTCAAAATTCATCAAAAAATTACAATTATGTATATGATCAAATTGTAGGTTTTGGCGAGTTGTTATCAACAACTATTGTTGCTGCTTATCTTTCTGAAATAAATGTTGATAATCAATGGGTGGATGTTAGAAATTGTATTAAAACAGATAAAAATTATCGAGATGCGAAAGTAAATTGGAAAGAAACTAAAGCTGCAATTAGTCAAAATGTAAAAACATCTAAATTAAACATTACTCAAGGTTTTTTAGGTGGTTTCAATAACGAAACAACAACTTTAGGAAGAGAAGGTTCTGATTATACAGCAGGTATTTTTGCGTATTGTTTGGATGCAAAAAGTGTTACAATCTGGAAAGATGTTGATGGGGTTTTAAATGCTGATCCAAGAGTGTTTGCTGAAACTACATTACTAAAAGAAATTTCTTATACCGAAGCTGTAGAGATGGCTTTTTACGGAGCTTCGGTAATACATCCAAAAACAATTCAACCTCTTGAGCAAAAAAATATTCCGTTATATGTTCGTTCTTTCGAAGATTTAACAAATTCAGGAACTTGTGTAAGGAAAGGAAAAGGAATTAATCCAAAAGTCCCTTGTTTTATTGTTAAGAAAAATCAGATTTTAATATCAATATCAGCCAAAGATTTTTCTTTTATGGTTGAAGACAATATTAGTGCAGTTTTTAAAAAATTACATGAATATAAGTTAAAAGTAAATTTAATTCAAAATTCAGCAATTAGTTTTTCAGTATGCGTTGATGATAAGTATAATCAATTTGATGATTTTTATAATGATTTAATAACGACTTTTACAATAAAGGTGTATAAGGATGTTGTTCTCTATACAATTAGACATTTTAATGATGTTGCCATAGGTGAAATACGTAAAAAAGGTAAGGTAATAATTAGTCAAGTAAATACCGAAACTGCTCAGTTGGTTGTGCAATAAAACGTCCAAAACTCGTAAAATTCTGTTATATTTGCATTTATGCCAAATTTAAGTTAATGGGATTAGTTACATCGAAAGAAATTGCGAAGTTTATTGGGGTTGAAAAGTTTGGAGCCATCGGAAATTCAATGGGATGGTTGTTGATGAAATTTTTGCGAATTTCTTCAGTTAATAAACTTTATAATAATAATAAGGATAAATCGGATTTAGATTTTTTAAATGGAGTTTTAAATGATTGTAAAATTGAATTTGAAATACCTGAAGAAGATTTAAAAAGAATACCAAAAGAAGGTCCTTTTATAACAATTTCTAATCATCCTTTAGGAGGGATAGATGGAGTTTTATTATTAAAATTATTAATAGAAAAAAGAGCAGATTATAAAATTATAGCAAACTTTTTATTACATAGAGTGGTGCCTTTAAAACCATATGTAATGCCTGTAAATCCTTTTGAAGATCACAAAGACGCAAAATCAAGCGTTGCAGGTATAAAAAGCGCTTTAATGCATTTACGAGAAGGTAAGCCTTTAGGTATTTTTCCTGCTGGTGAAGTTTCTACCCATCGCGATGGTAAGTTAATGGTTGATAAGCCTTGGGAAGAAGGGGCTGTTAAGCTAATTAAAAAAGCTAAAGTACCAGTAATACCTATTTATTTTCATGCTAAAAATAGTCAACTATTTTATCTTTTGTCAAAAATTAGTGGAACTTTACGTACTGCAAAGCTTCCATCTGAAGTTATTTCTCAAAAAAATAGAGTAATTAAAGTTAGGATCGGAAAACCTATTTCGGTTAAAGATCAAGAACAATATAAAGACATACCTTCTTTCTATGAATACATAAGAAAGAAAACATATATGTTAGCAAACCCCTTTGAGAAAACACCTCAAAAGATTTTATCAACTCAAAATTTAAAAATTCCTAAAAAAGCAAAAAAAATTACTTCTCAGAAAACACCTGTTTTATTTGAAAAAGAAGTAGATGATTTAAGAGATAAAGGAAGTAGATTATTAGAAAGTAAAAATTACGAAGTGTTTTTTGCAAATGCGAAAGAAATTCCGAATATTTTACATGAAATTGGTCGTTTACGAGAAATAACCTTTAGAGATGTTGGTGAAGGAACCAACAAAGCAATTGATTTAGATAAATTTGATAAGTATTACCATCATTTATTTTTGTGGGATAATGTACAAAAAGAATTGGTTGGAGCTTATAGAATGGGATTAGGTAAGGATATTTTTAAAAAACACGGAATAAACGGTTTTTACATCCATACATTATTTAGAATTGAGCCAGAATTGTATTCAATGATGCAAAGTACTATTGAGTTAGGTAGAGCTTTTATTTCTAAAAAGTATCAACAAAGACCAATGCCATTGTTTTTACTTTGGAAAGGTATAGTTCATGTTACTTTACGTTACCCTAAGTATAAATATTTAATGGGAGGAGTAAGTATTAGTAATCAGTTTTCAGAGTTCTCAAAATCGTTGATGATTGAGTTTATGAAATCTCATTATTACGATCCATATGTTGCACAATACATTCATCCTAAGAAAGAATTTAAAGTAAGTCTTAAAGATGCTGATAAAGATTTTGTATTTGATGCTACAGAAGCTGATATGCAAAAATTTGATAAGATAATTGATGAAATAGAACCTGGAGCTTTACGTATACCTGTATTAATTAAAAAATATGTAAAACAAAATGCTCGTTTAGTAGCATTTAATGTAGATCCTAAATTTAATAATGCAGTAGACGGTTTAATGTATATTAAGGTTGCTGATATACCTGATAGTACGGTAAAACCAGTTATGGAAGAGTTTCAAGCTGAGTTAGAAAAAAGAGCCAGCGAAAGTTTAAATAGTAAAGATAAGTAATACTATATTTAAATATAATAGTCTTTAATAAATAAAAAATCTTCGTAAATATTTTACGAAGCTTTTTTATTTGTAATAAGAAGTTATGCTTTATTTAAAAAATGTTCTAAATATATCATTACCATTTGCAAATAATAATAAAGCAATTAATAAGATAAATCCAGTTACTTGTGCATATTCTAAGAATTTGTCTCCTGGTTTTTTTCCTGTTATCATTTCCCATAAGGTAAATACTACATGTCCACCATCTAAAGCAGGAATTGGTAATAAATTCATGAATCCTAACATAATTGATAAGAATGCAGTGATATTCCAAAAACTTTCCCAGCTCCAAGAAGGAGGGAAAATATCCATAATTGATTTAAATCCACCTAACCCTTTATAAGCGCCAGTACTTGGATTTACTACTTTTTTCATTTGTTTAATGTAGTTGGTTAGTGTAGCCCAAGCTTTGTTAGCACCAGCAGGAATTGCTTCGCTAAAAGAATAAGTTCTTTCGGCTAATTGGTAGTACCCTAATTTTTCTAAGTCTTTTATTTTTAAAGGTGCCCAGACAACTCCTAGGTTTCCATAGTTGGAAACTTTAGCGGTAATATTTTTAGTCTCCTCTCCTCTTTTAACAGAAATTGAAATGTCTTGACCTTTTAACGTTTCCAGCATAGTTTTAGCTTCGTCGTAATAAGTAATTACTTTTCCGTTAATAGCAGTGACAATATCTTTTGGTAAAAGATTTACATTAGCATTTAATGAGTCTTTCTGAATATTTGCAATGACGAAAGGGTATCTTATGTTAAGAAAAGACCCAGCATTTTTACTTCTGTCAACTAATTTAGAAATAAAATCAGTTGGAATTACTTTTTCTATTTTTTCACCCTTTCTTTCAATAGTATAATTATTACCATTTATAAATCCTAAAGGGAGTTCTCTAAATTTTTGAATTGCTTCTCCATCAATAGAAAGAATCTTATCTCCAGTTTGTAAACCTAAATCAATTGCTAATTGATCTTGCGCCCATACACCATCTTTTAAATTTTCGTTTGGTAAAAATTTTTCTCCATATGTATACATTAAACAAATGTAGATAACAATACCTAAAACAAAGTTTACAAAAACACCACCTAACATAATTATTAAACGTTGCCACGCAGGTTTAGAACGAAATTCCCATGGTTGAGGTGGTAATGCCATTTGCTCGGTATCCATACTTTCATCAATCATTCCAGATATTTTTACATATCCTCCTAAAGGTATCCAACCAATACCGTAAACAGTATCACCTATTTTCTTTTTAAATAATGAAAATTTATAATCAAAAAACAAATAGAATTTCTCGACTTTAGTTTTAAATAATTTGGCAGGAATAAAATGTCCTAATTCATGCAAAACAATCAGTAGCGATAAGCTTAAAATAAATTGTGATGCTTTTATTAATATTTCCATAAAGGTGTTTTATCTGAATTTTAAATCTGACAAATGTACGTTTTTCAAAAGAGTTCTAAAAGCTTAGATAGTAGTTGAGGTTTGTATTTAACAAACTTTTTAACTTTAGAATAATTTAAGCTTGTTTTTAGTCGTATTTTTGCAGAAAAATTTAAAGAGAATGGACTTAAAATTCTTTAAAAAATCGAAAAACACCTTACTTTTTTTAATTATTTTTTGCGTTATAGGTATTCCTGTTTTTTATTTTTTGGTTAAAGTTGAAGAGAGATTACTTATTTATAATCCTGTAGATTTTAATCCTAGGTTAGTAGATGCTTCAATGAGAACAAAATCCAGAAATCACACTATAGGAGATTTTAAATTAATTAATCAAAACGGAGAAACGATTACGAATGCTAATTATAAAAATAAGATTTATATAGCTGATTTCTTTTTTACACGATGCCAAAATATTTGTATAATTATGGCATATAACATGAGTGAATTGCAAGAGCATTATAAAAATGATAATGATGTTATGTTTTTGTCACACTCAGTAACTCCTGTGATGGATAGTGTTCCGCAGTTAAAAAAATACGCTTTAGAAAAAGGGGTAATTGATGGTAAATGGAATGTAACCACTGGTAATAAAAAACATATTTATAATTTAGCTCGTAAACATTACTTTGCAGTTTTAGATGAAGGAGATGGTGGTGAGAATGATTGGGTGCATACAGAAAACTTTGTATTAATAGACAAAGAAGGTCGTATTAGAGGATCTTACGACGGAACCAAAAAAGAAAATATGCAAAAAATTATTGACGATATAACTGTTTTAAAAAAAGAATATCTTGATTAAGATTATTTTTTATTCCCTTCTTCATTAAAATTTTTATTAATCATTTGCTCAGTTTTAATTACTGATACTGCTAACGATAATAACATAATAGCCATAGGTTGCCAACTAATACTTTTTGAAATAGCAACAAATATTATTGCAGCTATAAATGATAATGCAGAATAAGTTAAAAATTGCTTAGTAAAAAAGTTATTAGCAAAATTCCATATAGTCTCATTTTTCATGGTTTTATTTGTGCGATAACCATAAATAGTGTTTATTTTTTTAGGTGGAAAAAAATAAAATACGATGCTAAATAAAAATAGTAACCCGTTAATAGAGAGAACGTAATAATATGGATTCATTGTTTATTTTTTAATTGAAGTAATAATTCCTTTTAATAATGAGTTTATATCAGCATTTTTGGTAAGACCTGTACGAACAATTACTAAATCTTGATCTGGTAAAATAAATACATTTTGTCCTTTATATCCATTAAAAGAATACATGTTTTTAGGAGCACTTGGATATCTATTACCAGCATTTAACCAAATTTGCGCACCGTACCATCCGTTTGATGTTGGAGTAGGAGTTGTAGCATAATCGACCCAGTCTTTATCAAAAATATTATTTCCGTTCCATTCACCATTATGTAGGTATAGTAACCCAAGTTTTGCCCAGTCTCTAGCTGTTGCCCAAGCATATGAAGATCCAACGTAATTTCCACTCATATCTGTTTCAATTACCATTGAGTTCATACCAATTTTATCAATTAATGCACTATACCAAAAATTTAAATATTCTTGGTGTGTTTTAAATTTAGATCGTATAATTCCTGAAAGTAAATTTGTTGTTCCAGATGAATAGTTCCAAGTTTCGTTTGGTTTACCAATTAAAGGCTTATCAATTTGAGTTTTAGTCATGTCTTTTTGTAAAAAAAGCATTTTAGTAACGTCAGAGATAGAATTGTAATCTTCTGTCCACTCTAAACCAGAGTTCATTTGTAATAGGTTGTGAATAGTAATTTTTTTACGATCGTCATTTTCCCATTCTTTAAACAAATTATTAGATTGTAAATCTATTTTTCCTTGGCAATGTAAAATACCAAACATTGTACTAGTAATGCTTTTGGTCATAGACCAACCTAATTGTAAAGATTCTTTAGTAAAACCTTTGTCGTACTTTTCTGCAATGATTTTATCTTTATACAATACAACTAAAGAGCGAGTTTTGTTTCTTTCGTTAAAAATAGTGTCAATAGTTTCGTTTAACTTTTTATAATCTATGTTAGAAAAAATGCTGTCTATTTGTGCTCCATTTCCATATGGATAAGGGGTTTCATTATCAGGTTTTGCTCTAAATGGAACTAAAGTTTTTTTAGAGGTGTCAAAATCATCAGTAATTAAAACAGCGCCTAATCCTTTACGGTATATAGCTTTTCTTTTTAATAAACCAAAAGCAGATCCAATTGCAGATTTTTCTTTTGTATTAATTCGATCTGCAGTTAAATTAATAGGAGAGAAATTATTATCGTTGTTATCAGTGAATTCTAAAGTTCTACCAGCAATAAATACTGAAGAAGCAGTGTTTTTAGCAGAATAGCCAGCAAGAATATTTAATTTAGGATAATTATAAGCTACAGTAATAATTAAAATGACTAAAAGTAGAAGTAATATTCTTTTTAAATTCTTCACGAGTATATTTTTTACAAATGTAAGAATTTAATTGTTTGACGTTTGTATTTGAAAAGCAACCCCTACCTTTGCTTAAAATTTGACTTTATATGTTTAATGTAGATAAAATTAGAGCTGATTTTCCAATTCTTAATAGAGAAGTGCACGGGAAAAAATTAGTGTATTTAGATAACGGAGCGACATCACAAACTCCGCAAGTAGTTATTGATGCTATTGTAGATTATTATACTAACTATAATGCAAATATTCATAGAGGAGTTCATACTTTAAGTCAAGAGGCTACAGATAAGTACGAAGAAGCAAGGTTAAAAATTCAAAAGCATTTTAATGCCAAACATTCGTATGAAGTTATTTTAACTGCTGGTACAACAAATAGTATTAATATAGTTGCGTCAGGATTTTTATCAATTTTAAAAGAAGGAGATGAAATTATAGTATCGTCATTAGAGCATCATTCAAATATTGTTCCTTGGCAAATGTTATGCGAAAAAACAGGAGCTATTTTAAAGGTAATTCCAATGGATGAAGATGGTTCGTTACGAATGGATATTTATCACGAATTACTAAATAATAAAACCAAAATAGTTTTTTGTAACCATGTTTCAAACGCTTTAGGAATTATAAATCCTATTGAAGAAATTATTCATGCAGCACATAAATTCGGAGCCTATGTTTTAATTGATGGAGCTCAAGCAGTGCCTCATATAAAACCAGATGTTCAAGAATTAGATGTTGATTTTTACGTTGCTTCTGCACATAAAATGTGTGGGCCAACAGGTATTGGTGTACTATATGGAAAAGAAGAGTTGTTGAACTTATTACCACCATACCAAGGAGGTGGAGAGATGATTGAAACTGTAACGTTTGAAAAAACAACCTACGCAGGTTTACCTCATAAGTTTGAAGCAGGAACACCTAATATTTGTGGAGGAATTGCTTTTGGAGCTGCAATAGACTATATGAACGCTATTGGTTTTGATGCTATTACTAAACAAGAAAATGAGTTATTAGCATACGGAACACAAGAATTAGAAAAAATAGAAGGATTAAAAATTTATGGAACTACGAATAAAGCATCTGTAATTTCTTTTAATTTAGAAGGAATTCACCCGTATGATGTAGGTTCTATTTTAGATAAATTGGGAGTTGCAGTTCGTACTGGTCATCATTGTGCGCAACCTATCATGAATTTTTACTGTATTCCAGGTACAGTAAGAGCATCATTTGCATTTTACAACACTAAAGAAGAAATTGATATTTTGGTTGCTGCGGTTAAAAAAGCTAAAATGATGTTGAGTTAATCGCAGAGCGATAGTCAATACCTTAATTTAATATAAAAAACAAAAACCTCTTATTTCTAATAAGAGGTTTTTGTTTTTGGATAATTAGTGTTTTAATCTCTCGACATAAAAATTTGTAATACATACCAAAACAATAACATTAACGAAGCAAATAAACCTAATGCAGCAGGAATGTAATCGTCTGTTGAAAATTTGTTTACAAGGTCAGAAGTTTGGTATAAAATTGATCCTGCAGCTAAAACACACATTCCAACTGAAAACCATAAACCAAGGTTAAAACCAAATAAAGTACCAGCAATAATTAAAGCAATTGCAATAAAAAATCCTATAGATAAACCAGCTCTAATAAAAGAAAAATCTTTTTTGGTGATAAACACAATTGATGATATTCCAACAAATAAACCTAAAGTAACGACTCCGGCTTGTTGAATAATTTCAAAGTTATTGGTATAGCTAATTGCTATGTATATTAAAGGAATAAAGATAAAAGCTTGCGCAAAAATATATCCTGAATAAGCTAAGTATTGTAAATTTTTATCAGATGTTTTTAATGCAGTGCTTTCGGCATAATTTGTAACTAACATAAATCCACCTAAAAGTAACAACCATTTGTAACCTTGTGTCATTGATAAAGTAAATTCAACAATGGCTGCATTTTGCAGTAATAAATATTCGAACAAAATAAAAAGAAGTACACCGCCAGCAACATGAGTGTATGTTTTCTTATAAAAAGCAATTCTATCAGTTTCTGATGCTTGTACAGCAAGTACTTTGGTGTTAAATGAGTTTTCCATAAATATTTTAATTTTTTGATAAAGATAAGTTTTTGGTTATAATTTTCTCTCAACTTTTTTTATTTTTAAAAACTTAAATAAACCAACATGTTTTTTACAAAACAGAAATTATCTATTCTTGTTTTATTGATTTTTTTAAGTTGTAAAGAATCAATTAAAAATAAATCATCAATGAAAAAAATAGTAATAGCTCACAGAGGAGCGTCTGCATATTTACCAGAACATACCATGGAGGCAAAAGCAATGGCGTATGCTATGAATCCAGATTATATAGAGCAAGATTTGGTTTTAAGTAAAGACAATGTTCCTATAGTGATACATGACATTTATTTAGACGATGTTACCAATGTCACCGAGGTATACCCTGATAAGAAAAGAGAAGATAATCGGTATTATGTAATTGACTTTACTTTTAATGAGTTGCAAAATTTACAAGTTACCGAACGTTTTGATCCAAAAACAGGAAAACAGTTTTATCCAAACCGATTTCCAAAGAATAAAGGAAGTTTTAGATTACATTCTTTAGCACAAGAAATAGAATTGATTCAAGGTTTAAATTATAGTACAGGTAATAATATTGGAATTTACCCTGAAATAAAAAATCCAGCATTTCATCATCAAAATGGAAAAGATATAGCTAAAATTACTTTAAAAACCCTTTCTGAATATGGTTATAAAACCAAGAATGACAAGTGTATTTTTCAATGTTTTGATGCTAAAGAATTAGAGAGAGTTCGAAAAGAATTAAAATCTGACTTGTTTTTAGTACAGTTAATAGAGTTTGAAGAAGAAGCCAAAAAATTAAAATATTTTGCTACGTATGCCGACGGATTGGGACCTTGGTATAAACAAATATTAGATAAAAAAGTAGATGGTAAATGGCGATTTACTTCATTAGTTAACGATGCCCATAAATTAGGGTTAAAAGTACATCCATACACTTTTAGAGCTGATAAATTAGCTGAGTTTTCGTCATTTGATGAAATGATGCAAGTGTTATTTTTTGAAGCAAATATTGATGGCGGTTTTACCGATTTCCCTGATAAAATGGTACAATTTTTAACGAACAAATAATGTTAATCCAAAATTTTAAAATTTAGACTTATATCAAAAAATGAAAAAGATATTTATATTATTAGTGCTTATTATATTTTATCAATGTGATAATAAAAAAAGCATAAATGTTACTTTAAATAAAAAGAAACATCAAGAAATAATTACGAAGTATGTGACAAATTGTGCTAAAAAATATAACTATAGATTTGATTTAGATAAATGGCAAAATTGTTTAAATGAGGGTTTAAAAATTGATAGCACCATAGCTTATTTATGGCAACAAAAAGCAATGCCATATTTTAAAGCAAGAAAGTATGAAGTAGGTATGAAATTCATAGATAAAGCTGTTTTGTATAATCCTGAAAAATGGTTGGATTACCGAGCTTTTATTAAGTGTATTTTCGCTAAAACATATAAAGAAGCTATTAAAGATTTTGAGAAATGTATAGAGTTATATGGTAATGCTTATGTAATGGATCATAGTTACCAATTTTATATAGCATTAAGTTATTTACAACTTAACGAATTTAAAAAAGCAGAAAACATATTATCTAATGATATTAAAAATCAAGAAAATAAATGGAAAGAAGCACATTTTTTAGATTTGTTTTATTATGGAATAAGTAAATACGAACAAGGTAAATTTAAAGAGGCTATAATGCAGTTTGATAAAGCATTAAGTCAGTACAAAGAATTTTCAGATGTGAATTTTTACAAAGCGATTTGCTTATATAAGTTAGGTAGATATAAAGAATATGAAGAAACATATCAAAAATATAAAATAGATTCAGAAAAAGGTTATACAATAACCGAAGATAATGCTGTTTACGAATCTTATCCTTATCAAATAAAATGGTAAATTTTAATTAAGAAGTAACATAAATCAACTTTGTATAATAGAGAGGTAATAATTATCGATGATACTCAAAACTGATACTTTTTAATTTTTATTTAGATAGTCCGTTCCTAAATAGCCATCATTTTTATTATAATACCAAGCTCTATTTTTAGGCATTTTGATCCCGTTTATAGTTTCTTCTTCTGTTAGTAAAATATATTCTCCACTATCTGGTTTTCCTTTAAAAAACTGATATATTTCCATGGCATAAGTTTTAGGATTAAAATAGAAATACCATTGATCTGATCCAACTTTTTCATCATACGTAACTTTTAGCACTAAATAGTCCTTTCCTTTAAAAGTTTTATGCTCTACTTTATCATGAATAATAGTTCCGTTGTCTTTTAATTTCATCGGAAGTCCGTATAAATAAGTATAATAATTTTTATACATATTGGCACGTTCACAACTCAGTTTGCGTTCTGTTTTTTCAGCTTCTGTTGGAGTTTTTCCATTAAAACTGATTATACAATTTTCTTTGTTAACAGTATATTCGGTTGTGTTTGTTCCTCGAGAAGATTTAACATAAAAATATTCTTCTGGAAGATTGATTTGAATCTCACTATCTCGATTAGGGTTTTTAGGAGTTTTCATGGTTACGTTCAAAGTACCATTAAATGTTTCCCAATTCCCATTTGGATCGTGATATTTAATTGCTTTATCTAATAATTGATTTCCTGTTAATTTTTGAGAAAATGAAGCTATTGAAAGAAGTAGTAGTAAAAATGTAGTTAATTTTCTCATAGTTTAAAAATATAAAAATTACTTTAAAGACTTTTTTAACTCTTGTAGGTCTTCTAAATAAACTTGTCTTAGAGTTTCAACATAAGGTCTTTTATTAAAATAACCGCTATTAAAATCTTTTATAGCATCATCAATCATTTTTAATGCTGCTTCATTTTTTTCTTGTTGTTTATAAATTAAAGCCAAATAGTATTTTCCATCTGCACTAAAACCGTAATTGTTTTTTATCAATCTCTTAAAACTCACCTCTGATTTTTCTAGATTATTAGATTCGTAATAAGCAATACCCTTGTATAAAAAAGCAGTTATATCAACAGACTTTTCACTGAAATCTTCAATTTCTTTGTTAATGTATTTATCAAAATAAAGAATAGAATTTTTATAATCTTTTAGACCTAAATAAGCAATACCTCGCCAGCAATCTACACTAAGACCTTGAGGGGCTTCAGTAAAATTTGGAGTTAGTATATCTGTTCTATCAAAATCTGAAATAGCTCTTTTATAGTCTCTATAAAACCATAAATAATTATAACCTCTATAACCAATCATTTTTGTCGGATTTAAATCTACAGATTTATCCATGGCGGGTTTCCATTTATGTGGTAGCCCTCTTTTTAAAAATGGAATAGAAAATTCTCTCCAAGCATTTTCATTTGTTGAGTCTAATTCTATTGCTCTTGCTAAAGCGTTTAAATTTGTTTTTGTTCCTTGATAATGAAATCTACTAAATTGCATGCTTTTTAAAGAAGCTTCTTTATTGTCTTTATTGCAAGATAAAAATAAAAGAACAAGTGATAAGTTAAGGCAAAATTTCTGTAATATTTCCATTTTCAATTCTATAAGATATATACATATAAGAGTCTCTAAATTTCTGATGACTAAAATTTGGATTCCATTTTTTAAGCTCGCTTGTAAGTTTAAATAATTGATTTTTTAAATCTTCATTAAAGGTAATTGGTTCTAAGTTTAAATTATTTTCATGAATTACATACCGACCAGCTTCACCTTTGCAATTAATCACAAAGCGAAAATTTAAATAACCAGAATCTGAATAGTTTTTGTTTTTATAATTAGACATAATATGTTTTCGAATTCCATACTTTCCTTTGCTATAAGTAGCCCTCTCAGGATTGTAATATTGATAGATGTTATCTTCATCACAAACGTTAAAATTGTCATTTAATAGTGCTTTAGAAGGATCTATGTAGTCTGCAGAATGACTAATCTTATTTTTAGTAACCTGAGTTCGATTAATAAAAAGAGAGTTGATTAGTTTTAATCGTTTG
>CAZCHR010000057.1:0-13728 GCA_964498665.1 uncultured Tenacibaculum sp.
TAAAAACGTCGATATAAGAAAATACGATGCTATTTCAGAATATGGCGGATGGGGATTAAATAAATCATTCTTCAATAAAAAGAAAGGAAAAGCAATAACGGTTTCTGGAGATACAGGAATTCAAATAGAGTTAAATTCTAATAAGAAAACATTAATAGGAACTCTAAAAGAAAACGAAATAAAACGTGTTTTAGAAACATATAAACATAAAATATCATGATACGAATTGTAGTCTATCTACTTATTTATATTTTAACCATTGCAGTTTCTTTTGCTCAAGTAAAATCTGACAATGTTTTAATAAAAAATAATGATGTCGAGTTACCGGGAACATTAACATATACCAACTTAAAAACACCTTTATTAATATGGGTTCATGGTTCTGGTAATGTAGATCGTAACGGTAATCAAGAACCTGTTGTAAAAGCAAACTACATTAAACAATTTAGAGATAGTGTTAACAAACATAATATCGCTTTTTTTAGTTACGATAAACGTACTGCTAACAAAAAAAACATTTCAATTTTAAAAAAAGGTATTGTTTTTGAAGATTATGTTGCTGACTTAAAAAAAGTAATTAATCATTTTAAAAACGATAACCGATTTTCAAAAATTATACTAATTGGTCATAGTCAAGGGTCATTAGTTTCAATGCTTGCTATGAAAAATGTAGATAAATTTATTTCTTTAGCTGGTCCACATTTATCTGCCGATAAAGCTATTATAAAACAATACGAAGAAAAAGCTCCTTTTTTAAAAGACGCTATCGTATCTCACTTTAAAGAACTTAATGAAACTGGTACTATAAAAGAATTAAATCCTATGTTGTTTAATTTGTTAAATAAAACAAATCAACCATTTATAAAATCATGGATGCAATACAATCCTTCAGATGAAATAAAAAAAATTAATAACCCTATTTTATTAATTAATGGCGATAATGATTTACAGGTAAAAACTGTTTCAGTAAAAAAATTACAAGAAGCTAACCCTAAAAGTAAATCTGTAATTATAAAAAACATGAATCATGTTTTAAAACAAGTAAATTCGCCAACTGAAAATCAACAGTCTTATTTTTCAGCTGATTTTCCGTTAGCTACAGAATTAATAAAATCTGTTGTAAATTTTGTAAAAGAATAAACATGGCAAAAAAGAAAGCATTCGCACTTCGTATTAACGAAGACATGATAAAAGCTATTGAAAAATGGGCTTCAGATGAATTTCGATCTACCAATGGGCAAATCGAATGGATGCTTATGAAAGCACTTAAAGAAGCTAAACGTGAGCCAAAAAAGAAAGGCGAATAATTTTACACTTCTTAATAATATGTTAAAAACCACACAATAAATATTGTGTGGTTTTCTATTTTGTAACTTGTTCCGATCAAACTAATCGTAATGAAAAAAACTTTATCAATCTTATTTTTATTAATAAGTTCAATACTATTTTCACAAGAATTCTCGATGGATTTAGTAAAAAATATGAAACCGAGAAATATTGGTCCTGGTGGAATGAGTGGACGTGTAACTTCAATAGATGTAGTTCTTAATAATACAGATATAATGTATGTAGGTACTGCATCTGGTGGTATTTGGAAATCTACTTCGGCTGGTATAAAATGGGAACCTATTTTTGATAAAGAAGCAACTGCATCTATTGGAGCTTTGGCTATACAGCAATCTAACCCAAGTGTTATTTGGGCAGGAACTGGTGAAGGTAATCCGCGAAATAGTTTAAATGGTGGTTTTGGTATTTATAAATCTATTGATGCTGGTAAAAACTGGCAACTCATGGGACTAGAAAAAACACGTCATATTCATCGTGTAATAATAGACCCTACAAATCCTAATATTGTATATGCCGCTGCAATCGGTTCTCCTTGGGGTGAACATCCAGAAAGAGGTGTTTTTAAAACTATTGATGGAGGTAAAACTTGGAAAAAAATTCTATACAACAATAACAAAACTGGTGCAGCCGATTTAGTTATGGATCCTTCAAATCCTAATAAATTGATTGTCGCAATGTGGGAACACAAACGTGACCCTTGGTTTTTTAAATCTGGAGGAAAAGGAAGCGGAATGTATATTACACACGATGGTGGTGATAATTGGAAAAAAATAACAGACAAAGAAGGTTTTCCTAAAGGAGACTTAGGTAGAATAGGTATTGCCATTTCAAAAAGCAATCCAAATACAATTTATGCTTTGGTTGAAGCTAAAAAAAATGCACTTTATAAAAGTGAAGACGGTGGATTTAAATGGAAAAAAATAAATGATAAAAGAGGTATTGGTAATCGTCCTTTTTATTATTCGGAAATTTATGTTGATCCTCAAAATGAAAATCAATTATATACAGTTTTTACCTACGTAAACAAATCTATAGATGGTGGTAAGAATTTTAAACAATTAATGCCTGCTTACGGAGTATCAAATGGTGTACATCCAGATCATCACGCTTGGTGGATTCATCCAAAAGATGGTTCTTTTATGATTGATGGTAATGATGGTGGATTAAATATTACTAAAGATGGTGGTAAAACTTGGCGTTTTGTTGGTAACATACCTATTGCTCAATTTTATCATATTAATGTAGATAATGAATACCCTTATAATGTATATGGCGGTATGCAAGATAACGGTTCTTGGGCGGGACCTGCATATGTATGGAAATCTCAAGGAATACGTAATTCATACTGGCAAGAATTAGCTTTTGGTGATGGTTTCGATGTAGTACCTGATAAAGATGATTCTCGTTATGGTTATGCAATGAGCCAACAAGGATACGTTTCTCGTTACGACAAAGAAACTGGCAATAACTATATTGTTCGTCCAACACATACTAATCCAGATATTAAATTACGTTTTAATTGGAATAGTGCTATTGGTCAAGATCCTTTTGATAATTCAACAGTATATTTCGGAAGTCAATTTGTACATAAATCAATAAATAAAGGACTTTCTTGGGAAGTAATCTCTCCAGATTTAACAACCAACGATAAGAGTAAACAAAAACAAAGCGAAAGCGGCGGATTAACACTTGATGCTACTGGTGCCGAAAACCATTGTACAATTTTAGTTATAGAGCCTTCATCATTAGAAAAAGATATGCTTTGGGTAGCTACCGATGATGGTAACGTTCAAATAACTAAAAACGGAGGTAAAACTTGGGATAATGTTTCAAAAAACATCAAAGATTTACCTAAAGGTAGTTGGATTGCTCAAATAAAAGCATCGAACAAAAATAAAGGAGAAGCTTTATTAATTGCTAACGATTATCGTCGATTTAATTATACTCCTTATGCTTATCGAACTAAAAACTACGGAAAAACTTGGGAACGAATTGTAGATAAAAATGATGTACTAAGCTATACCCTTTCTATTGTTGAAGATCCTATCAATTCTAATTTACTCTTCTTAGGTACTGATGGCGGATTATATATTTCTTTAAATTCAGGAAAAAAATGGACAAAATGGACAAACAGTTTTCCAACTGTTCCTGTAAAAGATTTGGTAATTCACCCTAGAGAACATGATTTAGTTATTGGAACTTTTGGAAGAGCCGCATGGGTTTTAGATGATATTCGCCCTCTAAGAGCATTAGCTAGTAAACCAGAAATTACTAAAAAGAACATTGTTTTATTTAAACCACCTACAGCTTATCAAGCAAGTTACCAGCAGCCAACAGGTAGTCGTTTTGGTGCTGATGCTTTATATAATGGTGAAAATAGATCAAGCGGTGCTTTAGTTTATTTTTATGTAAACAAACCTAAACCTATCAAAAAAGAGAAAGAAATTTCTAAAGATAAAACGGATAAGTTAAAAGAAGAAAAAGCAACCATAAAATGGGATTCTATTAAATTTGAAATCTTTGATAAAACTCGTCTTATACGAACTATTAAAAGAAAAACTCCAAAAGAAAATGGTATTCACAAAGGTACTTGGTATATGAATGAAAAAGGAGTTTCAAGAGCTTCAAGAAAAATCAGAAAGTCTAAAAGAGAGCCTAGTGGCGTTAGTGTAAAACCTGGTGTTTATAGAATTAAAGCTTCGTTTGGAGATCAAACATCAGAACAGGAAATTACAGTGAAAAGCGATCCAAGATATATCGTTACTAAAGATAATATTAACGAAAAATATACTTTAAGTAAAAAACTAGAAGGTTATCAAAAAGTAATTGCTGATGCTGTTAAACAATTAGTTGAAAGTAAAAACATTGCTAAAAGCTTTAAAACTAAATTCACAAAAAAAGATAAAAAGAAATATAAAGATGAAATAAAAAAATCTACTGATGTTATTAAAAAAATAGACACATTACTAAATATATACTTAGGTAAAGTAGATAAACGTCAAGGAATTGTTAGAAGTCCTGAAGTAAATGTAAATCAACGAATAGGTAATGCGCGTTGGTATGTTGGCAGTAAACCTAAAATTACATCAACAGAAAAAACGCTAATTAATCAAGCCGAAAAAGCTTTAACAAATGCTTTAAATAAAACAAATAGTTTCTTTGATAAAGATTGGATAAACTATAAAAATAGTGTAAAAACAATACAAATATCTCCTTTTAAAAAGACGGAAGTGTTTTCAATAAATTAGTTATTAATACATAATTTTAAAAAGCTACTTGTTAAATATCAAGTAGCTTTTTTTATGTAAAAAAAATAAAATACAAGAATATTCCTAATAAACACAACTGACCAACTATCATAAATAATATTAATAACAATAATTGAGTAGCAAAAGCTGTAAACCATTTTAATTTATAAATATATTTTATTAAATAAGAAATAATTAAATAAGTGAAAAATATTAAAGTATACATAAAATACCCTGGTAATTCAAAAGGAAAAGTTAATAACAACACTAAAAAACTAGTCCAATTTGCTGTACCATATAAATAACAATGAATTGCTAAATTTTCTGTATAGTTATATCTCTTTTTAAAAAACCAATATGTTATTAGCGCTACAATTGGCACTGCAAATAAATATACTAAATTCATTGAAGACATATAAAGTTCTTGGGCTTGTATAAACTTTTCAAACAAGTTTTCGTTTGTAAGATTTTTTAAACTTTCAAATCCTTTCTGATTTTTTTTATTTGCTTCAATCATTAAGTTTTTAAACCCTTGATGATAATTAATAAGCAGTGTATAAACTGCAACACTAAACAATAAATACTTGAGAGGATTTGTTATAAATCTTCGATCTTTAGTTAAGTATATTCGAACAGTTTTGTAAGGCTTTTTTAACAAAGAAAGATAAGTAAGAGGAATTCCTTTTTCTAAATTTAAAAAAGCTAATAATTCTTTTTTTAACTCTACAGGTGATAACCTTTCAATTTCTTCTTCCATAATTTTTTGATAAATGAATTGGGTAAAAATACTATTTTCGTTTAAGTAAAAAAAAACCTTCTTTTCCTTATTTTTGCTCTCTTAACACAATATTTAAAATGAAAAAAACAGTAATCTTATTATTATTCTTATTTACTATTAATAGTTATGCTCAAAAAAATCCAGACAAAGAATTAGGGGTTTGGTATATGTATAATGGTTCGCATAAAGTAGCAGATAAATTCAGTTTAAAAACAATGGCACATTTTCGTTTTTTTGAAATTGGTGATGATATGCAACAATTTATCGGTCGATTAGGAGGGAATTATAAAATCAATAATAATTTAAGTGCCACTCTAGGGTATGCATATTTAAGTACGGATCCTCTTAACTCATATGGTGTTGATGGTGGTGATATAAATGAACATCGTATTTATGAAGATTTTAATGTAAAACATAAAATATCTGATCTAGGTTTAGCGCATCGTTTTAGAGCGGAACAACGTTTTTTTAATTCACAAACTGGTCACTTTATTCGTTATCAATTAGGTTTAAGCTATCCTTTATCAAAAAAATGGTCAACATACTTATACGACGAAATTTTCTTTGATTTCACAGGAGAAGCTTTCAACCAAAACTGGTTAGGAGCAGGTTTTAAATATAAACTTTCAAACATTGTAAAGCTACAGGTTGGTTATATGAACATTATAAATGATGTTAATAGAAGTTTTGATAGAATTCAATTAGGAATTTCCATAAGTACAAACCACTTAAAAAAAGCTAAGTAATTTTCATACTTTAGCAAAAAACTAACATAAAAATGACTGTACCTACTTTTACAAACGATGCTATTGTATTCGGAATTCTAATGTTATCATTAGGTTTTGTATTTTATACTGAATCAAAAACTTCTGGGTTTTGGCATAAATTCTATAAAATAGTTCCTGGGTTATTTATCGCTTATTTTATTCCTGCTTTATTTACCACATTTGGTATAATAGCACCAGAATGGGAAACAATTAATAATGTTGGAGAAACAGTAAAAGGTAAATCTCAATTGTATTATGTAGCTAGTAGATTTTTATTACCTGCTGCCTTAGTTTTAATGACTTTAAGTATCGATTTAAAAGCCATTTTCAACTTAGGATCTAAAGCATTAATCATGTTTTTTACAGGTACTGTGGGAATTATAATTGGTGGCCCAATTGCCATATTATTAATATCAATATTTTCACCAGAAACTGTTGGTGGAGCAGGTTTTGATGCAGTTTGGAGAGGTTTATCAACCTTAGCAGGAAGCTGGATTGGTGGTGGAGCAAATCAAACAGCTATGTTAGAGATTTACCAATATAACCCTCAAAAATATGGAGGAATGGTATTTGTTGATATTGTTGTTGCTAATATTTGGATGGCTATTTTATTAATAGGTATTGGTAAAAAAGACAAAATAAATAAATGGTTAAAAGCTGATACTTCTGCTATTGAAGAATTAAAAGAAAAAGTTTCGAAATTCACTCAAGGTGTTAAAAGAAATCCAACATTAACCGATTTTATGATTATGCTTGCAATTGCATTCGGTACTGTAGGCTTTGGACATTTTGCATCTTCATATTTAAGCGCATTATTTAGTGATATTATTGCTAATATTGAATCTCAATCATGGAGAAATATTTTTTCTTTCCTAGGTTCTGGATTCTTTTGGTTAATTAGTATTTCAACAATTGTTGCTATTATTTTATCGTTTACAAAAGCTAAAAACTATGAAGGTGCTGGTGCTAGTAAATTAGGTAGTATTTTCATTTACATTTTAGTTGCTTCTATTGGTATGAAAATGGATTTAACAATGATTTTTGATAATGTTGGTTTAATTGCAATCGGTTTAGTTTGGATGACAATTCATGCTGGTTTATTAATATTGGTAGCAAAACTTATTAAAGCACCTTATTTCTTTTTAGCAGTTGGTAGTCAAGCAAACGTTGGTGGAGCTGCTTCTGCTCCTATTGTAGCTCAAGCATTTCATCCTTCATTAGCAACTGTTGGTGTTTTATTAGCTGTCTTTGGATATGCTATCGGAACAATAGGTGCTATTTTATGTACAATTTTAATGGAATTATCAGCTACATTATAAGAGAATTCTGCATATTTGCAACTCAAAATTTATTCAGTATGAAAAAACTTATCGCTATTTGTGCGTTTTTAATATTAGCCTTCGCTTGTTCTTCTAAAAAAGAAGGAAACATGATTGTTAAAGGTCAAATTAAAGGATTAAAAAAAGGAACACTTTATCTTCAAAAAATGAAAGAGACAGTGTTAGTTTCCGTTGATTCTGTAGCTTTACTAGGAAGCGATAAATTTACATTAACTGATAATGTAGAGTCGCCAGTAATGTATTACTTAACTTTTGATGGAAACACAAAAAACAAATATTTAATGTTTTTTGGAGAGAAAGGAGAGATTACAATTAATGATAAATTAGAAGAGTTTGGTTTTAAACCTGAAATCAAAGGGTCAAAAAATCAAGAAGTAATCGATAAATTTAGAACAATAGATAGTCGATTTAGAGATCAACGTTTAGATTTTATTAAAAAAGATATTGAAGCGCGTCAAACTAAAGATGATAGTTTAGTAAAAAGACTAGAAATAGATTATAAAAGAATGATGCGTAAACGTTTTCTATTCACAGCTCAATATGCTAAAAATAATGCTGATAGTGAAGCTGCTCCTTATATTGCTTTAACTGAATTATTTGATGCTAACATTATTTTATTAGATACAATTAATAATAATTTAACTGATAAAATTAAAAACTCTGATTACGGTAAACGTTTACAAAAATTTGTTACCAGAATTAAAGACAAAGAAAAAAAATAAAACATCTCTAAAACATAAATTTTTAAAGGTATAGATTTAGTTCTATACCTTTTTTTATTAAGTTTGAAAAAAATAAATTATGAAAACTATATTAAGCTTTATATTATTCGTTGTTACTTTCTTTTCTTATGCACAAGAAAAAAGTATTTCAAGAGATTGGACATCTTTTACTCAACGTATAGATATTACTTCAAATTCTAAGAAAAAATTTAAATTAACAGGAAGCATTAAAGTTAACTCTGATGACAAAAATGCTTGGGCTGGTTTATGGGCTAGAGTTGATACTAAAAACGATGAACCTGGTTTTTTTGACAACATGCAAGATCGTGGTGTCAAAATAAATATATGGAAAGAATACACTATTGAGGGTAGCATTGATAAAAACTCGAAATATTTAAATTTTGGTGGTTTATGTTTATATAACGGAGAATTTTTCTTTGATAATATAAAACTATTTATTGAAGATGAAAAAGGTGAATTTCAGGAAATTCCAATTTTAAACGGTGATTTTGAGCATCCTATTACAAATAATCAAGTAAAAAACTGGAATGAATCCATTACCTCTAAAAAAACAGTTCGCATTAAAGAATTTAATTTAACTGCAAGTAAAGAAGCTAAATCTGGAAAACAAGCTTTATTAATAACTGGTAAAGGAATAAATATTCCTGAATATGAATCTGGAAAAATAGGAAAAAAGAATGCCGATAATCCTCAAATTGATAATATGATTTCAATGTTAGAAGATTTAAAAGGTAGAGTTGAACGAGTTCTGAAAAATTTACCACAAGAACATGTAGATCACTTACATGATGAAAAAGCTAATCGTTTTGGTGCTTTAGTAATGCATTTAGCTGCTGCAGAAGTGTATTATCAAAAATATACTTTTGGTGAATCTATTTTTAATAAAGAAAATCCTAAAATGTGGGAAGCAGGATTAGATTTAGGGGATAAAGGTAGAGAAATGTTTAAAGGAAAACCTATAAGTTATTATTTAGATCTTTTTACAAAAGTTAGAAAAAAAACTATTGAAGAGTTACGTAAAAGAGATGATACTTGGTTTAAAAAAGTAAATGCTGGTAATTCAATGTCTAATCAATACTCTTGGTTTCATGTTATGGAACATCAATCAAGTCATTTAGGTCAAATTTTATTTTTAAGAAAACGACTTCCTCCTATAAAGAAAGATGTAACAATAAAAGAAACTATTAAAAACTAAATAAAAACTCGGTACATATTTGCACCGAGTTTTTTTATGATTTAATAAAACATCAATATTTATCCTTTGTTGATACTCCTTTAGTAACTAAAGAAACACCTGAAGACGTCCCTAATCGATTAACTCCTATCTCTATATATTGCTCTGCTGTTATTATATCTCTAATCCCTCCAGCAGCTTTTATCGCTATTCTATCTTTCACAGTATTTTTCATTACTAAAACATCCTTAATATTTGAACCACTGATACCAAAACCTGTCGATGTTTTAACAAAATCAGCTCCAGCATTAAGGGCTAATTCACAAGCTTTTTTAATTTGGTTCTTTGTTAAATAACAATTCTCTAAAATTACTTTTAGTACATTATCTTTAATTGCTTCTTTTATACATCTAATTTCGTTTTCAACATATTCTAAATCTCCATCAAGTAATTTACCTATATTAATAACCATATCTATTTCTGTAGCTCCATTCTCTATACAATCTTTAGCTTCAAAAACTTTTGATTTTGTTGTATTTGCACCTAATGGAAATCCAACTACAGCTGCTATTTTTACATTAGAATTTTTTAATTCATTTTTAGATATTGATACATTACATCCGTTAACACAAACAGCATAAAAATTATATTCTTTTGCTTCTTCACATAATTTTAAAATTTGATCTTTAGTTGCTGATGCTTTTAATAAAGTATGATCTATATATTTATTAATTTTCATATATCTTTTATAACTATATTTAAATTTATTGCATAAAAAAACGTCTATAATAGACGTTTTTTATTTTTAAGCTTCACCCGTGGTACCTCCAAAATTCATCGGAATAGGTACTTGCTCATAATCTTTAATTTCACCATGAGCTTGTTCGAATTTGCGTACATTCTCAGCTAATGCTTTTGTTAGCCTTTTAGCATGTTGTGGTGTTAAAATAATTCTTGATTTAACCTTAGCCTTTGGTACACCGGGCATTATATTAATAAAATCAACAATAAACTCTGATACTGAATGATTAATAATTGCTAAGTTACTATACGTTCCTTCAGCAATATCTTGATCTAATTCTATATTTAATTGTGGGTCTTTATTTTCTTCCATACATGTGAATTTAAAAAGAAAGACCTCTAAATATTTAGAGGTCTTATCTTAGAAATTATAAACTTTGTTCCATTTCATCTTTTGGTCCTACGATTTGATCATCGTAAGATCTCATTCCTGTACCTGCTGGTATTCTCTTACCAACAATTACATTTTCTTTTAATCCTTCTAAGGTATCAATTTTACCATTTACAGCGGCTTCATTTAATACTTTAGTAGTTTCCTGGAATGATGCAGCTGAGATAAATGACTTCGTTTGTAACGAAGCTCTAGTAATACCTTGTAATACTTGCTCAGCTGTTGCTGGTTGAGCATCACGTGCTTCTACTAAGTTTTTATCTGATCTACGTAATAATGAATTTTCATCTCTTAATTGACGAGCAGAAATAATTTGCCCTTCTTTTAAGTTTTCAGAATCTCCAGAGTTTTCAACAACTTTCATTCCGTAAATAGCATCGTTTCCTTTAATAAAGTCATTCTTATGAGCTAACTGATTCTCTAAGAAAAGAGTATCACCTGAATCTATAATTCTAACTTTACGCATCATTTGACGAACTACTACTTCGAAATGCTTATCGTTAATCTTTACACCTTGTAAACGATAAACTTCTTGAATTTCGTTTACTAAGTATTGCTGTACTGCTGAAGGTCCTTGAATATTTAAGATATCAATAGGAGTAATTGCTCCGTCTGATAATGGCATACCTGCTTTAATGAAATCATTTTCTTGTACTAAAATCTGATTAGATAACTTAACTAAGTATTTTCTAATCTCACCAGTTTTAGACTCAATAATAATCTCACGATTACCACGCTTAATTTTACCGAAAGATACAACTCCATCAATAGCAGCAACTACTGCTGGGTTAGATGGATTACGTGCTTCAAATAATTCTGTTACACGTGGTAAACCTCCTGTAATATCTCCTGCTTTACCAGACTTACGTGGAATCTTAACTAGTGTATGACCTGATTCTACTTTATCTCCATCATTTACCATTAAGTGAGCACCTACAGGTAAACTATAAGAACGTAAAGCATTACCATCAGCATCTTCAATAATTAATGAAGCAATGATTTTCTTATTTTTAGAATCAATCATTACCATTTCTTGGAAACCAGTTTGTTCATCAATTTCAACAGAATAATTAATACCTTGTTCTAAATTATCAAACTTAACTCTTCCTCCAAATTCAGAAACGATAACTCCGTTAAATGGATCCCATTGACATACTGCATCTCCTTTCTTAATTGTCTTTCTCTTCTTATCAAAGATAATAGAACCATAAGGAATAATATTTGTACTTAATGTGATACCTGTTTTCTTGTCTGTAATTTTTATTTCAGCTGTACGAGAAATAACGATTTCAATTTCTTGACCATCTTTATCTTTCCCCATTACAGTACGTAAGTCTTCAATCTTAACATTACCGTCGAACTTAGCTATTAACTTATTTTCTTCAGAAATGTTTCCTGCAACCCCACCAACGTGGAATGTACGTAATGTTAACTGTGTACCTGGTTCTCCAATAGACTGTGCTGCAATTACACCAACTGCCTCACCTCTTTGAACTTTTTTACCAGTTGATAAAGATTGACCATAACATTTTTCACATATACCTCTTTCAGATTCACATGTTAATGCTGAACGAACTTCAACTTTATCGATACCAGATAATTGAATTTTTTCAGCTAATACTGGAGTAATTAATTCTCCTGCTGCAATTAATAATTCTTCCGAATTAGGTGCATATACATCATGTAATGCTGTACGTCCAGAAATTCTATCACTCAAAGGTTCAACGATTTCATCGTTTTTCTTTAATGGAGCAACTTCTAAACCTCTTAATGTACCGCAATCTACTTCGTTTACAATAACATCCTGAGATACATCTACTAAACGACGTGTTAAATAACCAGCATCGGCTGTTTTTAATGCCGTATCCGCTAAACCTTTACGAGCACCGTGTGTTGAAATAAAGTATTCTAAAATCGATAACCCTTCCTTAAAGTTAGATAAAATCGGATTTTCAATAATTTCTCCACCACCTGCAGTCGATTTTTTAGGTTTTGCCATTAATCCACGCATACCTGTTAACTGACGAATCTGTTCTTTCGATCCACGTGCTCCAGAATCTAACATCATAAATACTGAGTTAAATCCTTGTTGATCTTCACGTAAACGCTTCATAGATAATTCAGTTAATTGGTTATTGGTTCTACCCCAAATATCAATTACCTGATTATAACGCTCTTTTTGCGTTAACATACCCATATTATAGTTTCCTACAATTGCATCAACTTCTTTATTAGCTTCAGCAATCATTGATTGCTTTTCTGGTGGAATAATAATATCTCCTAATGAGAATGATAAACCTCCTTCAAAAGCGTATCTATATCCCATATTTTTAATTTCATCTAAGAAATTTCCAATAGAAGGAATATCAGTAACTTTTAAAATACCACCGATAATACCTCTTAATGATTTTTTAGTTAAAACCTCATTAATATATCCAGCAGCTTTAGGTACTTTTTCGTTAAATAAAACTCTACCAACCGTAGTTGCTATAATTCTAATTACCGCCTCTCCATCTACTACATCATGCGTACGAACTTTAATACCTGCATTTAAGTCTACTCTTTCTTCATTTAAGGCAATAATTACCTCTTCTGGAGAATAGAAAGTTAATCCTTCACCTTTAATAGGTACTTCAGGAGTTGACTTTCTTTCTTTGGTCATGTAATAAAGACCTAATACCATATCCTGAGATGGTACCGTAATTGGTGCACCATTTGCAGGGTTTAAGATATTATGTGATCCTAACATTAATAACTGAGCTTCTAAAATAGCTTCAGGTCCTAATGGTAAGTGAACCGCCATTTGATCTCCATCAAAATCGGCATTAAATGCAGAACAAGCTAATGGATGTAATCTAATTGCTTTTCCTTCAATTAATTTTGGTTGGAATGCTTGAATACCTAAACGGTGTAACGTAGGAGCACGGTTTAATAAAACTGGATGTCCTTTAATTACATTTTCTAAAATATCCCAAACAACTGGTTCTTTTCTATCTATAATTTTCTTTGCAGATTTTACCGTTTTAACAATACCTCTTTCGATTAATTTACGAATAACAAAAGGCTTGTATAATTCTGCTGCCATATCTTTTGGCAATCCACATTCAAATAATCTTAATTCTGGTCCAACAACAATTAC
>CAZCHR010000058.1:0-13679 GCA_964498665.1 uncultured Tenacibaculum sp.
CTATTTATTAATTTACCCATTCTTTTAAACAAACAACAAATACATGAAGAAAGTTACTCCATTTGTACTTACCTTTTTATTTGTTTCAGTAGCTTTAATTGCTCAAACAAAACAAGGACATACAAATCAAAATAAATTCAGGCAATTAAAGCAAGAATTACCAACTCCAAATAGTCAACATACAGCTTCTGGTGCACCAGGAAAAGCGTATACTCAACAAAAAGTTGATTATACTATGGATATTGTTTTAAATGACAATAAACAAAAAATTACAGGTAATGAAACGATTACTTATCATAATAATTCTGTAGACGAATTACCATATTTATGGGTACAATTAGATCAAAATGTAAGAGCTTTAGATTCTAAAACTCCAGATATTAGCTCAGGTAAAGTTCGAAAAAAACTTAGTAAGAAAAGATTTGATCGATTTTTTCCTGAAAAACCTTTTGATGGTGGATTTAAAATTACCAGTGTAACAAATACTGATGGTAGTAATTTATCACATACTATTAATAGAACAATGATGCGTATTAACTTACCTAAGCCATTAGCATCTGGCGAAACATTTAAATTCAATATTTCATGGTGGTATAACATTAACAATCATAGAATTCAAGGTGGAAGATCTGGTTATGAACACTTCGAAAAAGATGGAAACAACAATTATGTTATTGCACAATTTTATCCAAGAATGTGTGTGTATGATAATGTAGAAGGTTGGCAAAATGATCAATTTTGGGGAAGAAGTGAATTTGCTTTAGAGTTTGGAGATTTTAATGTAAATATTACAGTACCTGCTGATCATATGTTAGGAGCAACAGGTGTTTTACAAAACAGAAACGAAGTTTTTTCTAAAACTGAATTAAAGCGTTTTGAAAAAGCTAAAAAAACCTTTGACAATCCTGTTATTGTTAGAACTCAAGCAGAAGCTACAAAAATTGAACAAGGTCGATCTAATAAAACAAAAACATGGAAGTTTAAAGCTACAAACGTTAGAGATTATGCTTTTGCAACTTCTCGTAAATTTATTTTCGATGCAATGGCGGTTGATATTAACGGAAAAACTGTAATGGCAGAATCTTTATATTCTAAAGAAGCAAATCCATTATATGGCGAGCATTCTACAAAAGCTGTTGCACAAACATTAAAAACCTATTCGAGATATACTTTTGATTATCCATATCACAAAGCTATTTCAGTTGATGGACAAATGGGAATGGAGTATCCACAAATTTGTTTCAACCCAGGAAGACCAAATCCTGATGGAACCTATTCTGATAGAACTAAATACAGAATGATTAAAGTTACCATTCACGAAGTGGGACACAACTTCTTCCCTATGATTGTAAATTCTGATGAGCGTCAATGGACTTGGATGGATGAAGGTTTAAACTCTTATATGGAAATGTTAGCAGAATGGGATTACGACAAAGATTTTCCTATTACAAGAGGATTACCTAAAAATATTGTAAAATATATGAACGGAGATCAATCAAGAATTGCTCCAATAATGTCTAAAGGAGATCACACATATAGCTTTGGTAACAATGCTTATGGTAAACCAGCAACTGCTCTATATATTTTAAGACATACAATTATGGGTAAAGAATTATTTGACCATGCTTTTAAGACTTATGCCAAGAGATGGAAATTTAAACATCCAACACCCGCAGATTTCTTTAGAACTATGGAAGATGCATCTGCTATGGATTTAGATTGGTTCTGGAGAGGATGGTTTTATACAACTGATGTTACTGATATTGGTATAAAAGGAATTAAAAAGTTTTATACCTCTAAAAACAACGATGGTTCTGTTAATTTTAATGAAGATACTTCTACTGGTTTAGGATTTTCAAAAAAACAAGATAAATATCATTATGAAATCACTTACAACAAACCTGGTGGATTAGTAATGCCTATTATTGCTGAATTTACTTATAAAGATGGAACTAAGGAAAGAAAAACTTATCCAGCTCAAATTTGGAGATTAAATGATAAGGAAGTAACAAAAGTTTTTTCTTCAGATAAAGAAATAAAAAGCATTATCATAGACCCTGATTTAGAAACAGCCGATGTGGATACTTCAAACAACAGTTGGCCAAAGAAGACAACTAATAAATTTGATAAATTCAAAAATAAAATTAAAGGTTAATTCATTATCTATAAAAAAGCGACATAAATTATGTCGCTTTTTTATTATGATTTTAAATGATTATTAAAGATTTTATTATAAAGCACCTACAGGAAGAATAAAACTTTAAATACTGGTATTTTTTATATAAAACTTATAACTCTAAACCAAGACTCTTGCCTTTTTCTATCATAAAATTATACGAAGCTTCATGATCATTTGGGATTTTACCATCTAAAATAGCTTCTTTTATAGCTTCTTTTATTTGACCTATCTCTCTACATGGTTTAAGGTTAAACGCTTTCATAATCTCTTCACCAGTTATTGGTGGTTGAAAATTACGAATTCTATCTCGTTCTTCAACTTCTTTAATTTTTGAACGAACTAATTGGAAGTTTTTATGATAACGTTTAAATTTTTTCGGGTTTTTAGTTGTTATATCTGCTTCACATAAAGTCATTAAATTATCAACATCATCACCTGCATCAAAAACCAAACGTCTTACTGCAGAATCAGTTACTTCGCTCGCTAAAACTATTGGACGAGAACTTAACATTACCATTTTTTGAACAAATTTCATTTTATTGTTCAAAGGCATTTTTAATCTTTTAAATAGTTTATACACCATTTTAGATCCTACAAACTCATGTGCATGAAATGTCCATCCTTGTTTTTTATGATAGCGTTTTGTTGGAGCCTTACCAATATCATGTAATAATGCTGCCCAACGTAACCAAACATCTTCTGTGTTTTTTGAGATATTATCTACAACTTCTAATGTATGATAAAAATTATCTTTATGCTTTTGTCCTTCTACTTCTTCTACTCCTTTTAAAGCTATTAGCTCAGGAATTATTTTATCTAATAAATTAGTTTTTTCAAGTAATAAAAACCCTATTGATGGCTTTATTGATGATAATATTTTATTTAATTCAACCACAATACGCTCATGCGTAATTATTTTTATTCTATGTGCATTTTTAGCAATTGCATTTAATGAATCTTTTTCAATAGTAAAGTTTAATTGCGTGGCAAAACGAATTGCACGCATCATACGCAAAGGGTCATCAGAATACGTAATACTAGGTTCTAAAGGAGTTCTTATTGTTTTCGTTTCTAAGTCTGAAATACCATTAAAAGGATCTAATAATAATCCAAAAGTATCTTTATTTAAACTTAATGCTAAAGCATTAATTGTAAAATCACGTCTATTTTGATCGTCTTGTAAAGTACCCGATTCTACTTCTGGATTTCTACTATCTTCTGTATAAGATTCTTTTCTGGCACCAACAAATTCAATTTCTACATCTTTAAAACGTAACATTGCTGTTCCGTAAGTTTTAAAAACCTGAACTTTAGGTTTATTAGGTAATAATTCTGCTACCTTTTGAGCTAATTCAATGCCACTACCTATAGCTACAACATCTATATCTTTTGCAGTACCTCTTTTTAAAATGAAATCACGTACAAAACCACCTATGACATAGCTCTGAAGTTTTAATTCTTCAGTAGCTAGAGATATGTATTGAAATATTTCAGATGAAATTGCTTCTTTATAACACTTCATTTTAGACTTAATTAACTTTAATTTTTAAATTATCATACGTTAATAATTCTCTATTCGAATTTAAAACTTTTCTGTTTTTTATAGGAACATAACTGTTGTTTAAAAAACATTTTTTTTTAATTTCATTTTTAAATCTTATACCGTAAAATGCTGGTAATGCATAAAAAAAATCAGAGAAAATTATAGGCTCATCTTTATTTAATAATGCTTGTTTATATGAATTATTATGTTTTTTTTTAAAACTTTCAGAAAACCATAAAACAAAAGGAATATCAAATTCGCTTTTAGCAGGATTTATTGAAGAATGATAACATAAATCTTCACCTGAATCAAATAATGACTCACCATGATCTGAAAACATAAAAAAAGATTTTTGTCCTTTTTGTTTTTTTAATTCATTTAAAAAATAAGAAAGTATATAATCATTGTACCTTACGGCATCATCATATTGATTAATTAACTGCTTTTTCTTATTCGTTTTCTCTTTATTAAAAAACTCAAACGTTGAATGAATTCTTTTTTTGTATGAAAAATGATTACCTAAAATATGAATAAATATTATTTTTTTTCTTTTATTTTCTGATAATACCTTTTTAAAAGGTTCAAACAATTGTTCATCAAGACCGTTATAGTCTTTAAATAAAATTTTATCAGCTTCCCTAGCTATGTAACTAATTTCACTATCATGAATACCATATATTCGTTGAGTACTAAGCCAATAAGTATCAAACCCCACCTCTTTAAAAGCTTGAATAAAAGATGGAAATTTCTCATAACCACTTATATTATGATATTCTGCTTGAGAAAATATTCTTTTTAAAGATAACACCGACTGATTTGCTGGACTAACAACATCAGAATAACAAATAATATCTTCTTTATTTAACAAAGGAGTGGTTAATCTTTTATATCCATAATATTGTAAATGATCTCTTCGTAATGATTCTCCAACAACTACAACAATAGTTTCTTTATCTTCTTCTGAAAAAAATTGTGATCTTTTAGCATTATAACTTACATTTTTTTTTATTTCAAAGTTTTTTATTTCATTCTTTTTTTCTTTTAAATATGTTAAAAAACTTCCTTTTAAACTAAAAGGAAAAGATTTAGTTGTTGAACCTTCAAGTAAAAAATCACAACATATAAAAAGCAAAATAAAAGCCCATGTTTTTCGATTTTCAGAACTAATAATTATTTTATACTTTTCTTTTACTGTTAAGTATAAGTAGATAAATAAAACTATAATTTGACCTACTATAATATAAATTGTTTTATTATTTATTGCACTATAAAAAGATCCTATTTCCTCTCCATTAGTATTTAAAATAACTTCCCATGTATTAACATTAATCACCGTTCTATAATCAAAAATAGAAACTGTGTATATAATAGATATTATAACAAAAGGAATACTAAATATTAAAAACAACAATGATTTTATATTAAAAGTGTTTTTTAGAGCTAAGGGTATTAATATTGAATAAAGTATAGTAAAAAAATTTGTTCCTATAGTATGACCTTTATCAATTGTTACAATGTAATAGATAAAAGGAATTAATGTTACAAAAATAAGAGGTAAAAAAGTTAAGTCATTTTTTAATAATTCTGTTAATTTCTTATTCCCTAATAATTTCAATTTCATTTTTTAAGTTAATTTTTAGAATACGTGAAGACTTTTCTGATCTCTTTTCTTGGTGCAAATCTACCACATAATCTACACTATTTATAATAGCTTCAGTTATTTCTGAAAAAGATTTTGGAGTAGATTCTCCACTTATATTTGCTGAAGTTGAAACAATAGGTTTTCCAAATTTTTCAATTAATTTTTTACAAAAATCGTCTTTAGGTATTCTTATTGCAATTGTATTATCTTTTGCAATTGTATTACTCGCTAAGTTTTTAGGAGCATTGTATATTATTGTTGTTGGTTTTATTGCTTTTTTTAATATATCTAAAGCTTTTTCAGGCATTTTAACTATATACTCCTTCAACATATCAACAGAAGACACTAAAATAATTAAACTTTTAGATTCTTCTCTATTTTTAATTCTGTAAATTTTGTTTACAGACTCTTCATTTGTAGCATCACAACCTAATCCCCAAACAGTATCTGTTGGGTATAAAATTGTTTTTCCTTCTTTTAAGTTATCTAAAATTAACTCCACTTATTAATCAAATTCTTTTTTTATTCTAGATAAAGATGCAGCTATAACTTGATGCATATCATAATATTTATACTCAGCTAATCTACCTCCAAAAATAACATTTTCCTTTGTTTTTGACATTTCTTTGTACTTATTATATAAGTCAGAATTTTTTTTATCATTTACAGGATAGTATGCTTCTTTTTCTCTACTCCATTCCTCCGGATACTCTCTTGTAATTACAGTATTTTTTTGAGTACCAAATTCAAAATGTTTATGTTCTATTATTCTAGTAAATTTATATTCTAAATCGTTATAATTTACCACCGCATTACCTTGATAATTTTCTTCTTCTAATTCTTCGTGTTCAAAGCGTAATGATCGGTATTCTAACTCTCCATATTCATAATTAAAATACTCATCTATTTTACCCGTAAAAATTACTTTCTCTGCTAATTTTTCTAGAGATTCTTTTTCTTTAAAAAAATCAACATTTAATCTTATATCTACATCTTTTAAAAGTGCTTCTGTTATTACATTGTATCCTCCTTTTGGTATACCTTGATATTTGTCTTTAAAATAATTGTTATTAAATGTATAACGAACAGGTAATCTTTTTATAATAAAGGCTGGTAATTCAGTTGCTTTACGTCCCCATTGTTTTTCGGTATATTCTTTTATTAAAGTTTCATATACATCTTTACCTACTAGTGATAAAGCTTGTTCTTCTAAATTTTGAGGTTTATTTACTCCGTACTTTGAAATTTGTTCTTGAATTATATTTTTTGCTTCAATCGGTGTTTTAACTCCCCATAATTGATTAAATGTATTCATATTAAAAGGAAGGTTATATAATTTTCTTTTTGAAATACTTATAGGTGAGTTTATATAATTATTAAATTCTGCAAATTGATTTACATAATCCCAAATTTCTTTATCGTTTGTATGAAATATGTGAGCTCCGTATTTATGAATATTTATTCCATTTTTATCTTCACAATAAACATTACCCCCAATATGAGGTCTTTTATCTATTACTAAACATTTTTTTCCACGCTTAAGGGCTTCATGAGCAAAAACACTACCATATAAACCTGCTCCTACTACTAAATAATCATACTTTTTAGACATATTGTTTATTTTAATCCTTCAATTAAATTTAAATAATTTGGTGCAAAATTTATATTGCTAAAATATTTTTTAAATAATCCCTTATTAAACTCTTTACTAAACTTATTCTTGTAAATATGTTCAAATTTATTTTCTAAATCATTTATATTTTTTTGATTGAAAAATAAAACTCCTTTCGTTTCTTCTTCTGGTAATCTTTTAAAGAATTTATTACCTCCTGTTTCACTTAATAAACAGGTTGTTCCTATAGACAAAACCTCTAACAAAGCTAAATCAAAATAGGTTTCTTTATTTGGTAAAATATATAAATCTGAAGCAGAAACTAGCGAGTGAGGGTCTTGAGTCCAACCTACTTCTATCCATCTTTCATGTTTTAAACCAGCTAAAGGCTCTTCTTTTCCAGCTATCAAGAAATAAACATTATCATATTTAGGTAATATTTTTTCTCCTAACTCTTTTAAAACATCATATCCTTTAACTTCATTATGACGTCCAAAATAAGTTATGACAAAGGCTTCTTTTGGGATATTGTACTCAGAAAAAACTTCTTTTTTTGGCAATTTTATTTTAGAATCGATACAACATGTTAGTAGTTCTTTTACTTCATTTTTAAACTTAATATTCTTATAATCTTCCCATGAATTAAAATAAGGTTCTTGAGCTTCTTTACATGGAAATATTACATAGTCTGCATTTGAAAATGCAAATGAATCTATCTTTTCAACACTTTCTTTTTCTACACCCTCAATTTCCACACCATTCAACCAATCTTCAAAAACTTCTTTATGCATTGCTTTTGGAGAATGAGAAGTAAGTAGTATTTTTCCTTGAAAATCTTTTAAAACTTCTGATTTTTTATAAAAGTCGAAAGTAGTGTGAAAATGAATATGAGTATAATTATTTATATCTAAATTTTCAGGTAATTCTTCTGCTTGATTAAATAAAAAACTTAGTATATTTTTTTTTATTCTTAATTTAGGATTAACAGTAAATATTGGCTTTATTCTTTTATTAATAAACCTTTTAATCGCAGATTTTTCTTCTATTTCTAATTTATAGTCATCTAAAAAATCAACCGTATCAATACCATTTTCTTTAACAGACTTCCTTAAGTTATATAAATATGTAGAAGGTCCACCTTGTCTTTCAAGCAACTCAAATGTATTCCAAATTAAGATTTTATTTTTCGCCATTATTTTTTACTTAATATTTCTTTATAAAGTTTTACTGAATCATCAACCATAATTAAATTTGTAAATTTAGCTTCTACAGTTTTTCTGGCATTACTTTCTATTAATTTACCATCAAAATCAGGAGATATAACTTTTTCAATTGTAGAAATAAATTCATCTTTACCTTTAGCTATAAATCCATTTTTTCCTTGATCTATAATTTCATAAGCTGGTTCTATCGCATTAGAAATAATTACTTTTTCTAAACTCATTGCTTCTAAAAAAACAAAAGGAAAGTTTTCTCCTTGAGTAGGAAAAACAATTGTTTTAGCTTTTACTAATTCTTTATTTAAATCATCATGATTCATTACTCCATAATAAACAACATTTTTTAAAGCTTTTTTAGTTAAAACATTCTTCTCTAAATAAGAAAAATACTTTTCTCCTTTCCCTATTATATGTAGAGTTGTTTCATCATCTCTTTCATTTAACTCGTTAAAAACTTCACATAAAAACTTTAAACCTTTCTTTTCAGATAATGTTCCAAAATAAAAAATAGATTTAGGTATTGTTTTATCTTTAACAGATGGTTTAAATTTATTAACATCTACTCCGTTATAAATTACTTTAGCTCCTTTTCTATTAAAGTATTTAAAAATTAAATCACCTGCATATTTAGATACAGCAACTATATTATTTTTTTCTTTCGAAATAGTTTTCCCTTCTAATTCTTTTAAAACTTTATTGTATAATTCAGGTCTTATATAGTTAAATTCTTTTGATAAAACTTCATTAGTACCATGACAGCGAACAACTACAGGAATATCGTCATTTAGAGAATATGATATCCCTCCACAATCTTGGGTTTCGATAATATCAATTTTTTTGTCTGATATTATTTTATTGAATTCTTTTGATATATATTCTCGTTCATCAAAATAAACTTTTTGATAAAATTTAAAAAGCTTTTCTCTTGTTTTAGAAACAGAACGTATTAATTCTGAAACTTTATGCTTTCTAAAAAAACTTTTTCTTACAACAACAGAAATCCCATCATCATCTATCGAAAAATTCTTTTTCCCATAAAAAACAATTACATATACATTATGTCCTCTTTCTTGTAATCCTTTTGCTAAAACTGAATTAAAAGTACCTATACCACCTGCTTTAGGTGTTTTTTCGTGAGCATATTCAGTTGTTAATAATGCTATATTCATTTTATTTTTTGAAATAGAATTCATTAATTATACTATACTTAATAATCATAATTTATCGATAAACCCCAATTATTTAAAATAAAATTATTAAACCGCTACGTCATACTCTCTAAGAGCATCGTTTAAAGAAGTTTTTTTATTTGTACTTTCTTTACGTTTACCAATAATTAAAGCACATGGTACTTGATATTCACCAGCAGCAAACTTCTTAGTATAACTACCAGGAATTACTACAGAACGAGCAGGAACTCTTCCTTTCATTTCTACTGGTTCATCACCTGTAACATCTATAATTTTTGTACTCATTGTTAAAACCACATTGGCTCCTAAAACAGCTTCTTTTTCTACTCTAACACCTTCAACAACAATACAACGAGAACCAATAAAAGCACCATCTTCTATAATTACAGGAGCAGCTTGTAATGGTTCTAAAACCCCACCAATACCTACACCTCCAGATAAATGTACATTTTTACCAATTTGTGCACAAGAACCAACAGTAGCCCAAGTATCAACCATAGTTCCTTCATCTACATAAGCACCAATATTTACATAACTAGGCATTAAAATAGTTCCTGCAGAAATATAAGCTCCATGACGTGCAATTGCATTAGGTACTACACGTATTCCTTTTTCAGCATAATTCCTTTTTAATGGGATTTTATCATGATATTCAAAAATACCAGCTTCTAAAGTTTCCATTTTTTGGATAGGGAAATATAGAACCACTCCTTTCTTAACCCATTCGTTCACTTGCCAACCATTTTCTGTTGGTTCAGCAACTCTTAACTCACCTGAATCTAATAAATCAACAACTTTTCTAATTGCATTAATTGTATTTTCTTCTTTTAATAAGTCGCGATTATCCCACGCTTTCTCTATAATAGATTGTAATTCTGTCATTTTTATAATTTTCTGCAAATATAAAATCTCTATTTCAATATAACGCGAAGATACATTTTTTAAACACATGTTTGTACCATGTTTAAAATCCGTATTTTTGCCAAAAACAAAACACTTGGGAAGACTTTTAGCCATCGATTTTGGAAAAAAAAGAACAGGAATTGCTATTACAGATGAATTACAAATAATAGCATCAGGATTAACAACTGTTAATACCAAAGAATTAATTCCGTTTTTAAAAGACTATATCAAAAAAGAAAAAGTAGAATTATTTATTATTGGTAAACCTAAACAAATGGATAATTCTGATAGTGAAAGTGAAGAACTAATTCTTCCTTTTCTACAAAAACTACAAAAATCGATTCCGAATATACCTATAAAAAGAGAAGATGAGCGGTTTACTTCTAAAATGGCTTTTCAAACAATGATTGATAGTGGTTTAAATAAAAAACAACGTCAAAATAAAGCTTTAGTTGATGAAATTAGTGCAACAATTATCTTGCAATCATATTTGTATAGCAAATAATTTTACAAACAAACCATTCTTTTGTATTTTCGCAATCTTAAAATTTAAAAACACATGATTTTACCTATTGTAGCTTACGGAGACCCTGTATTACGTAAAGTTGGAAAAGACATTGATAAAGATTATCCGCAATTAGAGAAATTAATTGCTGATATGAAAGAAACAATGTACAATGCTCAAGGTGTTGGTTTAGCTGCTCCACAAATTGGAAAAGATATTCGTTTGTTTTTAATTGATGCATCTCCTTTTGCTGATGATGAAGATTTAAGCGAAGAAGATCGTAATGCTTTAAAAAACTTTAATCATGTTTTCATTAACGCTAAAATTGTTGAAGAAACTGGTGATGAGTGGGCTTTTAACGAAGGTTGTTTAAGTATACCTGATGTTAGAGAAGATGTATTTCGTCAAGAAACTATAACAATCGAGTATCAAGATGAAAACTTTGAAAATCACACACAAACATTAAGCGGATTAGCAGCTCGTGTTTTTCAACATGAATACGATCATATTGAAGGTATTTTATTTACAGATAAATTATCTTCATTAAAGAAAAGATTAATTAAAAAGAAATTAGAAAACATTTCTAAAGGAAAAATTAATTCTGGTTACAGAATGCGTTTTCCTAATGCTAAAAGAAAATAAGTCTATTCTAAGACATTTAAAATATTATAATATGGAATTTAACAAAATTATTGCAGTTACTGGTAAACCAGGATTATTTCAAATTTTATCACAAACTAAAACAGGAGTAATTGTAAGATCTATCGTAGATGGTAAACGTTTTCCTATCACTGCAACTCACAATGTTAGTTTATTAGAAAACATTGCTATTTATACATACGAAACTGAAGTTCCTTTAGCTGAAGTTTTTAAATCTATGGCTGAAAAATCTGAAGGCAAAGAAACAATTTCACACAAAGAAAGTGCTAAAAAATTAGAAAGTTATTTCTCTGAAATCTTACCTGGTTATGATGAAGAAAGAGTATACGCTTCTAATATTAAAAAAGTAATTCAATGGTATAACACTTTAGCTAAATCAGACTTTGATTTTAGCTCTTTAGCTCAAGTAGCTACTACCCAAGAAGAAGAATAAATCGTGAATACTCGTAAGCAACAATTAGACGCTTTTAATCGTTTGTTAGATATTATGGATGAACTTCGAGAGAAGTGCCCATGGGATAAAAAACAAACCTTAGAAAGTTTGCGTCATTTAACTATTGAAGAAACTTACGAATTAGCGGATGCTATTTTAGATAATGATTTAGAAGAAATAAAAAAAGAACTAGGCGATGTGCTTTTGCACATCGTCTTTTATGCTAAAATAGGAAGCGAAAAAAAAGCTTTTGATATTGCAGATGTAGCAAATTCTATTTCAGATAAATTGATTGATCGTCACCCGCATATTTATGGTGATGTAGAAGTTGAAAATGAAGAAGAAGTAAAACAAAATTGGGAAAAACTAAAACTTAAAGAAGGAAAAAAATCGGTTTTAGAAGGAGTCCCAAAAAGCTTACCAGCTTTAATAAAAGCAAGTAGAATTCAAGATAAAGTTGCTGGTGTTGGTTTTGACTGGGAAGAACCGCATCAAGTTTGGGAAAAGGTTCAAGAAGAACTAACAGAGCTAAACGAAGAAATTGAAAAAAGAAATCAAGAAAACATTGAAAAAGAGTTTGGAGATGTGCTTTTTTCTATGATTAACTACGCACGTTTTATTAACGTAAACCCTGAAAACGCTTTAGAGAAAACGAATAAAAAATTTATTAACCGTTTTCAATACATAGAAGAAGCCGCTAAAAAAGCTGGAAAAAATCTTTCCGACATGTCTTTAACAGAAATGGATATTTTTTGGAATGAATCAAAAAAGTTTTTCAAATAAGTAACATTATCATAGCAATAAAAAATCTCTTGTTTATTAAAAAGATTACTTCGTCATTCTTCCTTGTAATGACAAATAGAATTTTATAAATAAATGTCATTGCGAACGTATTGAAACAATCTTTATATCAACCTTGAGATAGCTTCGTCGTTATAACTCCTCGTTATGACGTCTGTTTATATTTCCTTATTTTTACTCTATGAATATAATCATTATTACAGGAGGAAGTAAAGGAATTGGTAAAGCGTTAGTTGAAAAATACGCTCAAGAAAACTACAAAGTATATTCTTTATCAAGAAGTATTGTTGATTTACAAAACGTTACTCAAATTTCAATTGACTTATCTGATATAAAGGCAACTCATAATACTTTTAAAATATTATTAGATGAAATTAAGAAACTAAGTATTTCATCAATCACATTAATTAATAATGCTGGTAGATTAGGTACTATTTCTAATCTTGAAAATATTTCTTCTACAGATATTAGTGAGAGTATTCAACTAAATACCACTACTCCACTTATTTTATCAAGTTTGTTTATTAATGCAACAAAACATTTAGCTTGTAAAAAGCAAATCATCAGTATATCTTCTGGTGCAGCAACTAAACCTTACGAAGGTTGGTCTGTGTATTGTACATCAAAAGCAGCTATAGATATGATGACAAAAGCAATTGCTGCCGAACAAAACGAGTTAGACAACGGTGTAAAATGTAATGCTATTTATCCTGGAGTGGTTGATACCAATATGCAAACTAACATCAGAAAGACTGAAAAAAAAGATTTTAAGAGCTTACAGCGCTTTATTGATTTGAAAAAAAATAACGAATTATATACTCCAAAATTTGTAGCTAATTCAATTTATAAAATTGACGTTAATAACAAATTAAAAAACGGAGATATTATTGATATTCGTAATTTATAATGGTGAATTTATTTTGATTCTTAACCTATTTTCTAATAACTTCGCTAACTACTGATATAAATCATTAAAACGAATTCATATCAT
>CAZCHR010000059.1:0-13666 GCA_964498665.1 uncultured Tenacibaculum sp.
GCAAAAGTTTGAGTAGCATCTTCAATTTTTACAGCTTCTTTAGCTTCAATTGCTTGATGTAATCCATCTGAGTAACGACGACCATCCATAATACGACCTGTTTGTTCATCAACAATCATCACTTTATTGTCCATTACAACATATTCAACATCTTTTTCAAAAACAGTATATGCTTTTAAAAGTTGATTCATAGTATGAATTCGCTCACTTTTTACACTAAAATCACGATATAATTCTTCCTTTTGATTAGCTTTTTCTTCAGGAGAATCTTCACTGCTATCAATTTCACCAACAATTACACTAATGTCAGGTAAAACAAAGAATGTGTTGTTTTGTGTTTTTTCAGATAAATGAGCAATACCTTTATCTGTTAAATCAATTTGATTATTTTTTTCTTCAACTGTAAACCATAATTCAGCATCTACTTCAGGCATCAACTTATTGTTATCCTGCATGTAGAAATTCTCAGTTTTTTGAAGGATTTGTTTAATTCCTTCTTGAGATAAAAATTTGATTAAAGCTTTGTTTTTTGGAAGACCACGATAAACTCGTAATAATAAGAATCCACCTTCTTTATCATCTCCAGCTTTTAATAAGGCTTTAGCTTCTGCTAAAACACCAACTAAATATTTATTTTGTAATGAAACTAAATCAGCTACTAATGGCTTTAATTCATTAAATTCATGACGATCCCCTTGTGGTACAGGACCAGAAATAATTAACGGAGTACGAGCATCATCAACTAAGACGGAATCTACTTCATCAATAATAGCATAATTAGGTGCACGTTGTACTAAATCTTCTTTTGAAGAAGCCATATTATCACGTAAATAATCGAAACCAAATTCGTTATTTGTTCCGTAAGTAATATCTGCGTTGTAAGCTTTTCTACGAGCTTCTGAGTTTGGTTGATGGAAGTCAATACAATCTGTACTTAATCCATGGAATTCAAAAATAGGAGCCATCCACGCGCGGTCACGTTTTGCTAAATAGTCGTTTACAGTTACTACGTGTACACCGTTACCGCTTAAGGCATTTAAATATACAGGTAGAGTAGATACTAATGTTTTACCTTCACCAGTCATCATTTCTGCAATTTTACCTTGGTGTAAAACAGATCCTCCAATTAATTGTACATCATAATGAATCATGTCCCAAGTAACTTCTTTTCCAGCAGCATCCCATGAATTTGCCCAAAAAGCTTTGTCTCCTTCTAAAGTAATATGCTCTCTTGTTGCTGATAATTCTCTGTCAAAAGCGGAAGCAGTAACTTCAATTTCTTTGTTTTGTGTAAAACGTTTAGCGGTTTCTTTTACTAAAGCAAAAGCTTCAGGCATAATATCTAATAAAACAGCTTCTGAAGCTTCATATGCTTCATCTTTAAGTTTATCAATTTCTGTATAAATATCTTCTTGACGGTCAATATCAGCTGTTGTTGCTTCTTCTTCAAGAGTAGTTATAGTTTCGTTAAAAGATTTTGTAGCTTCTTTTATTTTTGCTTTAAATTCGATTGTTTTTGCTCGTAATTCATCATTTGATAAATTACTTAATGAATTATCAAAAAATTGTACTTTTTCAACAATTGGTTGTAGAGACTTTAGGTCTTTTTGTTGTTTGTCTCCAACAAATAGTTTTATAATCGAATTTAAAACGCTCATTTGTAAAATATTGTTTTATAGCTGATTAAGTGTTAGTTAATCAGTCTTTGTATATATATATAATTTTGGTGCTTAAAAGTAAGCAAAAAAAAAGCCTCTTAAAAGAGACTTTTTATTATTGTATTAGTTAGTATTCGTCTTCGTTCCAAAGATAATCTTCTTCGGTTGGGTAATCGGGCCAAATTTCGATTATCGAGTCATATGAGTCACCTTCATCTTCAATATCCTGTAAGTTCTCAACAACTTCTAATGGAGCTCCTGTACGAATTGCATAATCAATTAATTCGTCTTTTGTTGCAGGCCATGGTGCATCTGCTAAATATGATGCTAGTTCAAGTGTCCAATACATTTCTTTATCTGTTTAATAAGATTTTGGCAAAAATAATTTTTTTTTCCAAAAAGTCAAGTTTTTTTTAAAAAATGTGAAATCAATAAAAAAAGAACTTTGTTAATATTTCTCAGGAATCCATTTAATTTCCTCAGCTCGTAAGTCTTGGGTCAATTTTCGTGCCAGCACAAAAAGGTAGTCAGAAAGTCGGTTTAAGTACATTAAAACATTACTTTTAACCGCTTCATCTTCATTTAAAGCAACCGATAAACGTTCCGCTCTGCGGCATACACAGCGTGCTACGTGACAGAATGACACAGTTTGATGACCTCCTGGTAAAATAAAATGAGTCATCTGTGGTAGCTTTGTGTTCATAGTGTCAATTTCATTCTCTAAAAATTCAATTGAAGCGTCATCAATTTTATAAATATTTAATCTTTCTTTTCCACTTTTTAATGTTTCTTTTTCTGGAGGAGTTGCTAACATAGCCCCAAGAGTAAATAAGTCGCTTTGAATTTTGTTTAATGAATTTTTTGTGATAGCATCAATTTTTTGATCACGGATTAATCCAATATATGAATTAAGTTCATCAACTGTACCGTAACTTTCTATTCTTAAATGATGTTTTGGTACTCTACTTCCTCCAAAAAGAGCAGTGGTTCCTTTGTCACCAGTTTTGGTATATATTTTCATTATGTTTTAGTTTAATGTTGTAATAGGTTAATTTATTTTTTCTAAAATATATTTAGGGCAGCGAATAGGCTTTTTAGTATTACTGTTAATAAAAGCTAAAATAGTGTTGCCAGTACAAATTAAATCATTGTTTTGATTTGTTATTTCGTAATCAAATTCAATCTTAACACTAGGTGTTTTTTTTAAGTAAGTGGTTATGGTTAATTCATCATCATATAATGCTGATTTTTTAAAGTTACAGGTTAATGAAATTACAGGTAGCATTATACCTGTATTTTCCATATATTTGTATGTAACGCCCATAGAGCGTAGCCATTCGGTACGACCTATTTCGAAAAACTGAGCATAATTACCGTGATAAACCACTCCCATTTGATCAGTTTCTGAATATCTTACTCTTATATAGGTATTATGTTTTTGCAAAGTTTAATTTTTAATTTTGAGCATTAACGTTACGCAAAAAATAATTAATAATCAATAGTGATTTGATTTTTTTATACTGAATTTTATTCACACTTTTGTTGACACAGATGAAGAGATCTGGAATCCCCGAAAAACCTGAATAAAAATTAACAATTTAAATAGTTTTTAACCTACAATGACTAAAACTGCTGATTCAGTTTGGATGGAATGCTTGTCTTTTATAAAAGACAATATTAAACCCCAAGCATACAAAACTTGGTTTGAACCAATTAAGCCCATAAAATTAGCTGGCGAAGCACTTACTATACAAGTGCCAAGTGAGTTTTTTTATGAGTGGTTAGAGGAGCATTATATAAAGTTGTTAAGGGTAGCTTTGGTGAGAGAATTAGGTGCTGACGCAAAACTTGTTTATGATGTTCGTATGCAGAACAAGTATAGTAGTAATAGCCCACAAACTGTTAAAAGACCTAGTTCTAATCGTAATCCTTTAAAACCGCAAAAGGTAACGGTTCCGTTAGAATCTAAAAGAGAACTTAAAAACCCTTTTGTAATTCCTGGTTTGCAGAAGGTTAAAATTGAATCACAATTAAATCCTAATTACAATTTTGTAAATTTTGTAGAGGGTGATTCTAACCGTTTAGCTCGTTCAGCAGGAATGGCTGTGGCAAATAAACCTGGAGGAACATCGTTTAATCCGTTGTTAATTTATGGAGGTGTAGGTTTAGGAAAAACACATTTATCTCATGCAATTGGTGTTGAGATAAAAGATAAATATCCAGATAAAACAGTTTTGTATATATCTTCTGAGAAATTTACACAACAGTTTATTGATTCAGTAAAATCAAATACTAGAAATGATTTTATTCATTTTTATCAAATGATTGATGTGTTGATTATTGATGATGTTCAGTTTTTATCAGGTAAGGCAGGAACACAAGATGTGTTTTTTCATATATTTAATCACTTACATCAAAATGGTAAACAAGTAATTTTAACTTCTGATAAAGCACCTGTTGATATGCAAGATATTGAACAGCGTTTATTATCTCGTTTTAAATGGGGATTATCAGCTGAATTACAAGCGCCAGATTTTGAGACTCGTATTTCTATTCTTCAGAATAAGTTATATAGAGATGGTGTTGAAATGCCAGAAGAGATTGTTGAGTATATTGCTAAGAATATAAAATCGAATGTTCGTGAGCTTGAGGGAGTAATCATTTCTATGATTGCTCAAGCTTCTTTTAATAGAAAAGAATTTACAATTGAGTTGGCAAAACAAATTGTAGATAAGTTCGTTAAAAACACTAAGAAAGAAATTTCGATAGATTATATACAAAAAGTAGTTTCTAAGTATTTTGATATGGATGTAGCTACCTTACAATCTAAAACTAGAAAAAGGCATATTGTACAAGCGCGTCAATTAGCAATGTATTTTGCTAAGCGAATGACAAAATCGTCATTAGCTAGTATAGGAAGTCAAATAGGTAAGAGAGATCATGCTACTGTATTACATGCTTGTAAAACTGTAGATAACTTAACTGAGACTGATAAGCAATTTAAAAAATACGTTGAAGACTTAAGAAAAAAGTTAACGATATAACTTATATTTTGAAATGAAAAAAATACTAATGGTTTGTTTAGGTAACATTTGTCGTTCACCTTTAGCCGAAGGTGTTTTACAATCAAAATTATCTTCAAACGCTTTTTTTATAGATTCAGCAGGAACATCTGGTCATCATGTTGGTGGATTACCCGATGAAAGGTCTATAGAAGTAGGTTTAAAATATGGAATAGATATCACAAATCAAAGGTCTAGAAAATTTACCAAATCAGATTTTAAAGAATTCGATTTAATTTTTGCTATGGATGAAAGTAATTATCATAACATTGTAGCTATGTCTGATGATGAAAAAGATATTCAGAAAGTAAAAATGATTTTGAATGAAATTTACCCTAATGAAAACAGAAGTGTACCTGACCCTTATTATGGAGGAAATCAAGGCTTTGAAAATGTATATAGAATGTTAGATGAAGCATGTAATATGATTGCTTCAAAATTAGAGAAAGAATGAAAGGTAAATTATATTTAATTCCAACAACTTTAGGAGATACAGAGCCTTTAGAGGTAATGCCTTTGTCTGTTAAGAAAGTAATTGAACATATAGATTGCTTTATTGTTGAAAATGAAAAATCAGCAAGAAGGTTTATAAAAAAAATAACACCATCAAAAGCGCAACCTTCTTTAGAATTAATGTTGTTAGATAAATATTCTGATGATTTTGAAACTCAAAATTATTTAGACGCTTGCGATAAAGGAGTGTCAGTAGGTTTGTTATCTGAAGCAGGAGTACCTGCAGTAGCAGATCCAGGAGCAAGTATTGTAAAATTAGCACATCAAAAAGGAATTCAAGTTGTTCCTTTAGTAGGACCTTCGTCGATATTAATGGCGATGATGGCATCTGGAATGAATGGACAAAATTTTGCTTTCAATGGTTATCTACCTATCGATAAATCAGATAGGAAAAGAGCAATTAAAGATCTTGAAAAATTGTCTAGAGATAAAAATCAATCACAAATATTTATTGAAACTCCTTATAGGAATGGAAAAATGTTAGATGATTTAAAAGCTGTTTTATCTCCTGAAACTAAAATTTGTGTTGCTTGTAATATTACTTTGCCATCTGAATATATTAAAACATTGTCTGTAAAAGAATGGAAAAACGAAAAACCGGACTTACATAAACGTCCAACTATTTTTGTAATTCATAAATAAAAAAAGACATCTAAATAGATGTCTTTTTTTTATAAGCGATGTTTATTTTTAAGCTCTAGCTTTTTTATTTGGTTTAATGTTAGAAACGTCATATCCGCCAAATTTTTTCATATACGATTCAATAGAAGTTCCAAAAGCATCGTTAAACTTTATTGCTCCGTTAGAGCGTAAAAATTTTTTAACATTACCAGCTCCGCTTAAATGTGCTGCGGCTAAAATACCAGATTCAGTTATTTTAATACTGTTAATAGTTTTTCCAACACTTCTTCTAATGTCTTTTCTTAAAATCCATTTGTTGACTTTACAATAAGCGATAAAAGCTTTTTCTTGTAATTCAGGACTTGTAAGGAAGTTTTTTGTGTTGTAAATTCTAAACCTTTTTAAGGTTTCTTTGCCGAATTGATATTTTCCTAAATATCCTAGTGTATTAACAACTCTATATCTGCCTTGAGACTCTTTAAAGGCAAGTGCCTCTTTAAAGCCAACAAAATCTTTTAATAAATAAGGTATTTTTACTTCCTTAGTAGAGTGAACTATTTCAGGAGTAGTGGTAGTAGTTTTTTCTTTTTTTACTTTTGGAATTGTAAAACTTGTTAATACAATAAAACCAAAAAATATAAAGACTAAATGTTTGATAATTAGTTACTTTCTGTTTAGCGGGTGCAAATATACATCAAATAATGTAAAATACTAATATGTAGTTAGTTGTGTATTTGTTGTGATTATTGATAAGTAAATGTAATTGCATTTTTTTTGATTAAAATGTAAAATACGATGTTTTTTGGTGGTTATTTAGTAGTGATTGGTTATTTTTTATGAGAATAAAAATTTGTTAAAAATTATCTATTAATTCCTCTTTGACTTATCCAGCGTTGATATTTAACAGCGTTCCTATTATGTTGTGCTAATGAAGTAGCAAATTCATGAAAACCAATTTTTTCTACACTTGCACACATATAATAGTAACTATGTTTTTTGTGATTTAAAATAGCATCTATTGCCGATACATCTGGCATTGCGATAAGTGATGGCGGTAAACCTACATTTTGATAAGTGTTATAAGGAGATTTTATTTGAAGATCTTTGGTTAAAACACGTTTTACAATAAAATCTTGACCTTTAAGTTGTTTTACAGCATAAATAACAGTGGGGTCTGCTTGTAATGGCCAATTGTCTCTCAACCTATTTAAATATAAACCAGCAACAATAGGTCTTTCGCTTTTTTGAGCCGTTTCTTTTTGTACTATTGAAGCTAAGGTGATAACTTGATCTTTAGATAAATTTAATTTTTTAGCTTTTTCTAATCTAGAAGAGTTCCAAAAACGATTATATTCTCGTAACATTTTATTACGAAATTTTTCAGCAGAAGTATTCCAGTAAAATTCATAGCTATTCGGAATGTACATTCCTAAAGCAGATTTTTGGTTGAATCCGTTTTTTGTTAAAAAATCTTTATCTGTTATTGCATTTAGTAGAGAAGAAGAATCAGCTTCAATCTGTTGAGCAATTCTTCCAGCTAATTTTTCTAAAGTATCTTGATTGTTGAAAGCAATTTTTACAGGAGTTTGATTTCCGCTACGAAGTAAATTAACTACCTCGTTTAAATTCATGCCTTTTTTTAATAAATATTTTCCTCCTTTCGGTTTGGTGAATTTTTTCTTTTCAGCAACCCAAATAAAATCTTCAGGAGCATTAATATAGTTTGAAAGTTGTTCTTTTAGATTATCAAATGTGTCATCAGATTTTATAAAAATAGCACCGTTTTTGGTAACAGCTTTACTAAATATCTTTTGATAAATATTAAACCCAATAATTCCGCTAATTAAAAAAACAGCAGTAATAATTCCGTATATGACTTTTTTATTCATTGATTAATTGAAATAATATTTCGTTTTTATAAATTCCTTTATTGTAAATCCAATCTCTTTTTATACCAATTTCTTTAAATAGTTGTTTTTTAAATAGTTGTAAGCTATTATAATTGTTATCTGTAATATTTGCATATAATTGATGCAAATTTAAATGTGTAAAACAATAATCAATTAAGAGTTGTAAGGCATTAGAGGCGTATCCGTTTTTTTGATAATCAGGATGAATTAAAATACCGATACCTGCTCTTTTATGTTGCGGGTTGAAATCAAATAAATCAATCATTCCGATAGCTGCTTTTGATTCGTTTTCTTGAATGACTAATCGTAATTGTTTGGCTTCGTAAATATCTAAATGTGCATTTTCTAAATATTGTTTTAATATAAATTTAGAAAAAGGAGTTTGTGTATGACTAACTTCCCAAAAAGATTCATTGTTTTCTATCTGAAATAAAAAGGTTAAATCTTCAGGTTCAAGAGCTCTTAAATTTATATGTGTTCCTTGAAGTGTATTCACTATATTTCTATATTTCCTTTAAAAACTAAGATAGCTGGTCCTTTAAGGAAAACATTATTATATGTTCCTTTATTTTCGGTAAAACTAACAGAAAGATTTCCGCCTTCAACAGGTAAATTTATAGTAGTACTATTTGTTTTATTCGTTGAATGCATTGCAATAGCTACAGCTGTAACACCAGTTCCACAAGCTAAAGTTTCATCTTCAACACCTTTTTCGTAGGTTCTAACTTTAAAAGTGTCTTCATTAAGTTGCTCAACAAAATTAACGTTGCTCCCAGGTTCTTTATAGCTATATCTTATTTCTTTTCCTTTTTGATAAACAGGATAATCAGACAGATTGTTCACTAATTCTACATGGTGCTGGGTTCCTGTATAAACAAAAGAGTGATTATTGTTAATATTTATTTCATCTACATCAATCATTTGTAGAGAAACAATATTGTTTTCTATTTCAGCATAATGAGGTCCGTCATATGCAATAAAAGATGTTTTACTATTAATAATGTTTAAATACTTAACAAAAGCAACAGCGCACCTACCACCATTACCACAAAAAGTTTCACTTCCATCAGCATTTAAGTAAATCATTTTAAAATCAAATTCTGTATGGTTTTCAATTAAAATAACACCATCAGCTCCAATCCCGAAATTTCGATTGCATAGCTTTTCTATAACTGAGATATTATCTTTTGGAAAGGTTTTTGTTCGATTGTCGACTATAATAAAGTCATTTCCGGTTCCTTGATATTTGTAAAAAGTCAAATTCATAAAGAACAAATATACATATTTTCTTAAGGAATGATATTTGTTAAATAGGGGTTAAAGTCCGTTAAAATGAAGTTAAACAGATTTGATGGAAATGTTAAAATAGTATATTTGGTAATATTAAATTTTGTAAGAACATGAAGAAAATATTTGGAACATTAGGAATCGCAATTTTAGGAGGAGTAATAGCACTTGCAGGATATAAAACAATGATTGAAAAGTCACAAGTTGTTATAGGGAAAAGTACAGAGCCTACATTAGAAACAATTAGAGCGAATTATACACCAACAGTTATTAATTCGTCATCTACACCAACCGATTTTACAGAAGCAGCAGAAAAAACGGTAAATGCAGTAGTGCATGTTAAAAACACAGCTGTTAGGACTCAGCAAAATCCATATGCTCAGTTTTTTGGAGGTAATGGAACAAGAAAATTTCAACAAGTAGGTACGGGTAGTGGTGTAATTATTTCACCTGATGGTTACATTGTAACAAATAATCATGTGATAGAAGGAGCTAACGAAATAGAGATTACATTAAACAATCGAAAAAAATTAAAAGCTGTATTAATAGGAGCTGACAAGAGTAATGATATTGCTTTGTTAAAAGTTGATACAGATGAAGAGTTACCTAATTTACCTTTTGGTAATTCAAACAATGCAAAAATTGGTGAATGGGTTTTGGCAGTTGGTAATCCTTATAATTTAACATCTACGGTTACAGCAGGAATTATAAGTGCAAAAGGACGAGATTTAGATGGTAATAATAAGACAGAAACTTTTATTCAAACTGATGCAGCTGTAAATCCAGGAAATAGTGGAGGAGCCTTAGTAAATACGAGAGGCGAGTTGGTTGGTGTTAATACCGCAATTACTTCAAAAACAGGTTCTTTTATTGGGTACTCATTTGCAGTACCATCAAACATAGCAAAAAAGATTGTTGATGATTTATTAGAATTTGGTACAGTACAACAAGCTTTAATAGGTTTTAGACCTTACCTTGATAGTGAAGGTGTTATTGATGGAGTTAAGATAGGAAGTATAGATGAGGGGAGTCAAGCTTTAAAAGCAGGATTAAGAGAGGGTGATGTGATAACAAAAATAAATGATATTAAAATTTCTAAGTTTTCAGATTTAAAAGGGCAGTTGACAGCAAAACGTCCAGGGGAATTAATAAATGTTACAGTTAATAGAGAGGGAGAAGAGTTGACTAAAGTTGTTAAATTAACTAAACTAATAAAACTACCTATAAGTGATTTTTTGGATACAGAGTTTGAAGATATAAATGAAAAAGATAAAAAGAAATTTAAAATTAATGGAGGTGCGAAAATAAAAAGAACATTAAATAAAGCTTTTAAAGAATTTAAAGTAGGTAAAGGTTATATAATAATTAATATAAATGGAAAAGAAATTACAACGGCTTCAGAGGCAGTTAAAATTTTAGATAGTAATTATAATGGAAGATTTTTTATAAAAATGATTAGTCCTACTGGTCAAATAGAAAGATTTAGGTACTAGTAAACTTATATATTTGAATTATTAAAACCTTGTTAAATTAATTTTTAATGAGGTTTTTCTTTTGATAAAAGATTTATAAAATTGTTTTTAAATGCCTATTTTTGCAGCAATTTTAAAAAATTTAGTTAACACACAACTATGTCAACAATAACAAATTACGAAAAAGAAGTAGTAAATCAAGCGCAAGTTCGTAGAGCTACGGTTGAGTTTATTAATATCGTTAACGATTTATGGTATGATAAATCAATAGAATTAGTTTTATTTAGAAATCAATTAGTAGATAAAAGAGCTAGTGAGGTTTTAAATTTAATTGATTATGCTAAAGAATTTGTAGCAAAAGAAATTTCTATAAATGATGCTTTAGAAATAGCAAAAGCAATTCAAAATATTGAGTTACCAGCATCAAAATTAGATATTGGTAAATTAGCATATGAGTATCATTTACAAGATGATGCTTCTGTTGATAAATTAGCTTTTGTTCAAAATCAATTAAAAGATGCAACTACTGTTGAAGATATTCAGCCAAAAGATGTTGTATTATATGGTTTTGGTCGTATTGGTCGTTTATTAGCTCGTGAGTTAATGAGTAAAATGGGTAAAGGTTCTCAATTAAGATTAAGAGCTGTAGTTACTCGTGGAGAAATCAACGAAGCAGTATTAGAAAAAAGAGCATCTTTATTAAGTATTGATTCTGTTCATGGAGATTTCTTAGGAACTGTTCAAGTAGATGTAGATAATAAAGCGTTAATTATTAACGGAACAACAGTGTATATGATTTCTGCTGGTAAACCAGAAGATATTGATTATACAAAATACGGTATTAACGATGCGTTAATTATAGATAACACAGGAGCTTTTAAAGATAAAGAAGCTTTAAGTCGTCATTTAGTTCCAAATGGAGCAAGTAAAGTATTATTAACAGCTCCAGGTGCTGGTATACCAAATATTGTTCACGGAGTAAATCATTCAGAAAATAACCCTGATGATATAGATGTTTTTTCTGCAGCTTCATGTACAACAAATGCTATTACACCAGTATTAAAGGTTTTAGAAGATAATTTCGGAATTAAAAAAGGACATTTAGAAACGATACATGCATATACTAATGATCAAAACTTAGTAGATAATATGCATAAAAAATATCGTAGAGGTAGAGCAGCAGCTTTAAATATGGTAATTACTGAAACTGGTGCAGGTAAAGCAGTAGCAAAAGCATTACCAGTTTTAGAAGGTAAATTAACATCAAGTGCTATTCGTGTTCCTGTACCAAATGGTTCATTAGCAATTTTAAATTTACAATTAAACTCAACAACAACTGTTGAAGCTGTAAATGCAATCATGAAGCAATATGCTTTAGAAGGTGATTTAGTAGAGCAAATTCAATATTCAATAAATAATGAGTTGGTATCTTCTGATATTGTAGGTACAACAGCTCCGTCTATTTTTGATAGTAAAGCAACTATTGCTGATGAAGATACTATTGTTGTATATGTATGGTACGATAATGAGTATGGATATTCTCACCAAGTAATGCGATTAGCAAAGCATATCGCTAAAGTTCGTCGTTATACTTATTATTAACATAGTATAATAAAACTAGTATAAAAAAGCCGAAACATTTGTTTGTTTCGGTTTTTTTGTTATATTTGGTATATAACCCCAAACCCCCGTAATTATGAAAAAAGTTTTCACTCTTTTTGTAAAAGTAATTTCAGTATTTGTGCTTCTTATAACTTCAACATTAAGTTATTCTCAAGAAATTAATGAATTAGAATTTTTAACATCAGGTAAATGGCATCTAGAGTCAGTTCAAATAGGTGATGAAATTCAAAAATATCCAAAAGAAAGCAGTTGGATGATTTTCAAATCAGAAGGAACTTATCAAATCATGATGAGTAATAATGAAAAAGTAGGTAAATGGAAACTTGATGAAGCTAAAAAATCAATTAAGTTTGAAGAAGATGAAAGTTTAGCAAAAGGTTTAAAAATTGAATTATTAAACGATAAAGAGCTTTTGTTTTCAGCAACCCAAGGAGATATTGTTTACACAATGAAATTAAAAAAATAATATACTTTTAATGTATAGTAAAACCCGAAGCATAGTGCTTCGGGTTTTTTGTTTGCAAAATATTTTAATCAATATAATCTCGAAATCTTTTTCTTAATTTAGCAATTAAACTTAGAATATGAAAGCATTAATATCTGGACTATTAATATTATTAACTATAAATATTATGAATGCACAACAACTACCTTATTATGAGATCCCTGAAGCACCTAAAAAATATACAGAAGGCACTGTAGCTAGTAGATTGGTTGATGGATTAGGTTTTCGTTATTATTGGGCAACAGAAGGTTTGGTAGAAAAAAAATTACAGTATAAACCAAGTGATGAAGCTAGAAATATGTTTGAAACTTTAGATCATATTTTAGTATTATCAATAATGACTTTAAGTGCGGTAGAGGGAACAGATATGGATTTTCCAAAAGAAGACTCTTTAGGTTATGAAGAAATGCGTAAAATGACCTTAGAAAACTTTAAAAAATCTAGTGATATTTTAAAATCAGCAACAGATTTATCAAAGTTTGTAATGAAGATAAAAAGAAGAAATGGGAAAGTTGAAGAATATCCATTTTGGAATCAATTAAACGGACCTATTGCAGATGCGATTTGGCATGTTGGTCAAGTGGTTTCTTTTCGTCGTTCTGCTGGTAACCCTTTACCAAAAGGACCAAGTTTTTTAACAGGAACTGTAAGGGAATAATAGAAGTAGAGATTGTAAATGAAACTAATAAAACCAAAACAAATCTCAGGTGAGATTATGACGTTATTGGATGAAGCAGATGAAAGAGTAATTATTATATCTCCTTATATTCAAGCAAAAAAATGGAAGAAACTTCAAAATACTTTTCAAAATTTGAAAAAGAGAAATATCCCTGTTGAATTTTACTATAGAAAAGGAATTGAAAAAGCAAAAGAAGAAATTGAATATTTAGAGGTTGAAGGATTTCCTATTGAGAATTTACATTGTAAAATATATATGAATGAAAATACAGCAGTTGTAAGTTCAATGAATTTATATGAGTTTTCTGATGCTAATTCTTTAGATATTGCATATAAG
>CAZCHR010000060.1:0-13662 GCA_964498665.1 uncultured Tenacibaculum sp.
TCAAACGATTAAAACTAATCAACTCTCTTTTTATTAATCGAACTCAGGTTAATAAGTTACTTACCATTGCAGCTTTACGTTCTTCATCTAATTCAACAATTTCTTTTTTATTTAATTCTTCTAAAGCCATTTCTACAGCACCTTGTACAATTTTATGACGAGCAGCTACAATTGCTGTTGCTTGCTGACGTTTTAGCATTGCACTAGCTATTTCTTGAGCATAAGCTAAATAACCAATTCTTGCCTCTAATACTTCAATTCCTGCAATTGCTAAACGTTCTTCTAATTCTTTTTCTAAAGCTTCGCTTACTTCATTTACACTTGAACGAAGAGTAATATCTTCTTCATGACCTTCATCGGCAAAATTATCATAAGGATACATGCTTGCTAGTTTACGTACAGCAGCATCAGTTTGTACGCGAACAAAATTTTCGTAATTATCTACATCAAAAGCAGCTTTATAAGTTTCAGTAACTCTCCAAACTAAAATAGTTGAAATCATTACTGGGTTACCTAATTTATCATTTACTTTTAATCGTTCACTGTCAAAGTTACTTGCTCTAAGAGAAATTGTTTTCTTTTTAAAAAGTGGGTTTGCCCAGTATAATCCGTTTTGTTTTACAGTACCAACATATTTACCAAAAAACAATAAAACTTTTGAAGAGTTTGGGTTTACTAAAATAAACCCGAAAGCTAAAATAAATCCCACTAAAGTGGCTAATAAATATATTGGGTTTTCAGTATTTATACTCATTGCAATTCCTCCGAATATTAAAAGCATAACTATTAAAAACATTAAATACCCATTTGCTGGTTTGATAATTTTTTCTGATTTCATATGTAAATATTTAAAAATAATATTAAAATGATATCACAAATATATTATTATATTAAATCCAAATTTTGAAATGAATATTTTTATACTTTAGCTAAAAATTAACTTTTAGATATTTATGAAAATCAAGATAACAGTGTTGATTAGTGCTTTTTTATAAGCTTTTCATCTACAGCTAATAATGAAGATATTTGGGGTCCTACAGGACATAGAGCTACTGGTAAGATTGCTGAAAATAATTTAACAAAAAAAGCAAGAAAGCAAATAAACGAGTTGTTACAAGGTGAAAGTTTAGCTTTTGTATCTACATATGCAGATGAGATTAAGGCTGATAGAAAAACATATGGTAAGTTTTATACTTGGCATTATGTAAATATGCCTTTTGATACTAAATATGAAGATTCAGATAAAAATCCGAAAGGAGATTTAGTTGTTGGGATAAATACTTGTATTAAAGTTTTAAAAGATAAAACAGCTTCTATTAAAGATAAACGTTTTCATTTAAAAATGTTGGTTCATTTAATTGGAGATTTACACCAGCCAATGCATATTGGAAGAAAAGAAGATAAAGGTGGAAACACAATTCAGGTTCAATGGCATGGGAGAGGTAGTAATCTTCATAGGGTTTGGGATGAAAACATGATTGAAAAATGAGATATGAGTTACATTGAGTTGGCAAATAATGCAAAACATTTATCAAAAGAACAAAAGAAACATATTCAAAAAGGATCTATTATAGATTGGGTTCATGATACCCATGCATTAACAAAAAAAGTATATGGTTCTGCAAAAAACGGAGATAAATTAAGATATAGATATTCGTACGATTATTTTCCTATTGTTAGAGAACAATTACAAAAAGGAGGTTTGCGTTTAGCTAAATTATTAAATGATATTTTTTGTTAGAAAATTATCATATTTAATATATAAAAAAGCTCGAAAATTTGTTTTTCGAGCTTTTTTATATATTTCATTAATTAATCTTGATTATAAAAATAAAATTACTTTTCGTTTAAATTAGTTTCTATTTACGTAGAATTTTATCCATTTTACGTCCTTTAGCTAATTCATCAATTAACTTTTCCATACGCCTACATTGTTTATATATTTCAAATTCATCTTCTATTTCCTCAATTCGATAACCACAAACAACACCTTTAATCATATGTGCATTAGGATGAATTTTAGCTCCTTCAAAAAAAGTTTTAAACGTTACTTTGTCTTTAATAAATTTTTGTAATTGATCTTCATTATAGCCAGTAAACCATTATAATACTTGATGATAATCTTTTCTTGTTCTACCATGCTTTTCTAACCTATTCCAGTAAAGAGGGTAAATTGAAGCAAATATCATATTAGCAACTTTTTCATTTTTTTTTAGTTGTAACTTTCATTCTTAAATTTGATTTGAAATTGTAACTAGTTTTAATTTGTTATATAATGAGTTAACAAGTTACTTAAAAGAAGAGTAACAATCAAAATAAATTATTTAGAATAAGAATTTACTCAGTAACTTTTAAACGTGCTTGTGCTGTAACGGATATGTCGGAATAATCGTTGTTTAAATATTTTAAATAACCAGCAATAGCAATCATAGCAGCATTGTCGGTAGTATATTCAAATTTTGGAATGTAAGTAGTCCACCTCCAATGCTTTTCGGCAATTTGTAGTTTTTTTCTTATTTCAGAATTAGCCGAAACTCCACCAGCAATGGCAATATGTTTTATACCTGTATGTTTAACGGCATTTTTTAATTTACCTACTAAAATTTCTATAATTGTATGTTGTATAGAAGCACAGATATCATAAAGATTCTCTTTAATAAAATTAGGATTCTCTTTTTCTTGTTTTCTGATAAAATATAGAATAGCTGTTTTTAAACCACTAAAACTAAAATCTAAATCCCCAACTTTAGGTTTGGTAAAAGGATAAGCTTTTGGGTTACCTAATTGAGCATATTTATCAACTAAAGGACCACCAGGATATGGTAAGCCTAAAATTTTTGCAGATTTATCGAAAGCTTCACCAACTGCATCATCAATCGTTTCTCCTAAAATTTCCATTTCAAAATGATTGGTAATTTTTACAATTTGAGTATGTCCGCCACTAATAGTTAAACAAACAAAAGGAAAAGGAGGTATTTTACAATCTTCTTCATCAATAAAATGAGCTAAAATATGTGCTTGCATATGGTTTACATCAATCAAAGGTATATTTAAACCTAATGCTAACGATTTTGCAAAAGAAGTTCCTACTAATAAAGATCCCATTAAACCTGGACCACGAGTAAAAGCAATCGCATTTAAATCGTGTTTAGTAATATTAGCTTGCTCTATAGCTTGTTGAACTACAGGTACAATGTTTTGTTGATGCGCTCTTGAGGCTAACTCAGGAACAACTCCGCCATATTTAGCATGTATTTCTTGATTAGCAACTACATTACTTAATACTTTTCCGTTACAAATTACCGATGCACTTGTATCGTCACAAGAGCTTTCAATACCTAAAATGTAAATGTTTTTTGTACTCAATTTATATCATATTAGAGTGCAAAAATATCGATATTGCGTTAGATTTTCGTTAAAATTGAGATTTCTTTAAAATAAGGCAACATTTTTGTAGTTTGCTGTTTACATTTGTTTGTTAATTTATATTGAAAGCCACATCGTAAAAGCAAGAAAAATAATATGGAAAGTACTAAAGTATATACTACTTTTTTTACTGCTACTTGTTATTTTGCTTTCATTACCAGCGGTACAAAGTAAATTAGCAAAACATGCAACTGATTGGGTTAATAAAGAGTTTAAAACCAATATAGTTGTTAAAAAGGTTGATTTATCATGGTTATTTAGTGTTCAGCTTAAAGAAATTGAGATTAGAGATCATCATAAGGATACATTAATTTTTGTTAAAAATTTAAGTACATCTTTATTAAATGCTAAAAGAGTAATTGATAATAGTGTAGACTTGGGAGAAGCCTCATTAAGTGGTGTTCATTTTTATATGAAGACTTATAAAGGCGAAAAAGATGATAACATGTCAATTTTTATTGATAGTTTCGAAGATGGAAAACCAAGAGACAGTTTGTCTAATCCGTTTGTTTTAAAGAGCAATAAAATTACTTTAAATGATTTAACTTTTAAGTTACTAGATGCGAATAAAAAAGATCCGCTTCAGTTTGCAGCATACAATGCTGGAGCAGAGTTAAGAGATTTTTTAATCGTTGGTCCAGATGTTTCTATGAAAATAAACGAAATGTATTTTACAGAAAACAGAGGGGTTAAAGTAAATAATTTATCTACCGATTTTTCATACACTAAAAAACAAATGTTTTTTGGTAAAACAGTATTAGAAACAGACAACAAATCAAAACTTCAAGGAGATATTAAATTTACATACAATCGTAAAGATTTTGCGAATTTTAATGACAAAGTTAATATTAAAGCTAAATTTAAAAAAAGTGCACTTTCTGTTAAAGACTTAGGGAAGTTATATGATGAGTTAAAAGGAAATGATATTTTATATTTTACTGGAAATATAAACGGAGTTTTAAATAATTTTAGCGCCAATAACATAAGATTACATTCTAAAAAGGGGATGAAAATTATTGGAGATATGGGCTTTGTTAATGCAATAAAAACGAGTAGAGGTTTTGTTTTTGATGCAGATTTAGATAACGTAACTTCAAATTATCATCAATTAAAAAGTGTATTACCAAGTTTATTAGGAAAAAACTTCCCATCAGAATTTCAACGATTAGGTAATTTTACTTTACAAGGAATTGTTAGAGTTACACCTGAACAAATGGATGCAACAATATCTGTTGATTCAGAAATAGGAACTACAATTTCAGATCTTCAACTTACAAATATCGATAATATAGATGATGCGACTTATACTGGTGAAGTTGAATTCAAAGATTTTGATCTTGGTGTATTTACAAATGATCCTATATTAGGAAAAATATCATTAAAAGCAGATGTTAATGGTAGTAGATTTAGTGTAGATAATATTAATACGATAATTATAGGTAAAGTAAGTAGTTTAATATTTAATAAATATGATTATAAAAACTTAAATGTAAACGGTCAGTTTCAAAATAAAAAATTTGATGGATTATTAAGTGCAGAAGATGATAATTTTAAACTTAAATTCGAAGGATTAGCTGATTTTTCTTCAACAATACATAAGTTTGATTTTGTTGCTAATATTGATAAAATAGACTTGAAAAAGACAAATTTATTTACAAGAGATAGCATAGCGCAAATAAAAGGAAAGATAAATTTAAATATTTCAGGAAATACATTTGATGACGTTGTAGGTAAAGCCACCTTTAAAAATTTAGTATATACAAATCAGAAACAGCAATATGCTTTTAAAAGGTTTGAAGTACAATCATCAGTAAAAGATAGTATTAAAACTATTAAAATAGATTCTGAAGATATTTTAAAAGGACAATTAAAAGGTAAATTCTCTTTTGACGAATTAGTACCAATTACACAAAATGCATTAGGTAGCGTATATACAAATTATCAACCACACGAAGTAGCTTTACATCAATTTTTAGATTTCGATTTTACAATATACAATCAAATCATTGATGTGTTTTTACCTCAAGTGTCTATTGGTAAAAATACAAGATTAAAAGGGAGGATAAATTCTGATAAAAATTTTGTTAAGCTTACATTTTCATCTCCAGAAATTGATGCTTATAAAAATAGTTTAAAAAAGGTAGTGCTGAGGTTAGATAATAAACACCCCTTATATAATACACATTTAACAGCAAGCAAAGTAAATACTGATTATTATAATATAGAGAAGTTGAATTTAATAAATCGTACTAAAAATGATACGTTATTTTTTAAATCAGTTTTTAAAGGGGGAAAGAAATATTCAGAGAGTTTTAATCTAGATTTTTTCTATACAATAAACGAATTACAAAAATCCGTAATCGGAATTCAAAAATCAACTTTAAATTACAAGGGGTTTGATTGGGTTATTAATCCTAAAAATGATTCAAATAATAAAGTTTCTTTTAATTTAAAAGAAGATAATTATGAAATAAGTCCTTTTGTTTTTAAATCAGGAAAACAAAAAATAGGTTTTAGAGGAGTTCTTAGAGATAGTACTTATAAAAATATTCAAGCACATTTTGAAAAAGTAAAATTAGCTAGTTTTTTACCTCAAGTAGATAGTTTAAAATTAAATGGAGATTTAAATGGAATTATAGATTTTAAACAAGAAAAAAAGAAGTTAGCTCCTAAAGGGAATTTATTAATTGAAAATTTTAAAATAAACGATTTACCTCAGGGAGATTTAGCTTTAAATGTTACTGGAGATAATTCTATCAAAAAATTTAAAGTAAATCTTTCATTAGCTAGTAAAAAAGCAAAAAATATTTCAGCAGTAGGAGAGGTAGATTTTTCAAAAGATAGACCAACGATAGACTTAAATGTATTTTTAAAAGAATACGAAATTGCTGCTTTTAGTCCGTTAGGTGAAGATGTTTTAAATAAACTTAGAGGAAAGGTTACTGGTGATTTTACTGCAAAAGGTTTTTTAAATAACCCTGATTTTCAAGGAGTTTTGAATTTTGAAAATGCAGGTTTAATGTTCCCTTATTTAAATATTGATTTTGATTTGAAAGGGAATACAAGTGTTGTGTTAAATAAACAACAGTTTAAATTAAATAATATATTACTAGAAGATACTAAACATAAAACGCAAGGTAATTTATCTGGTTATATTGCGCATCAAAATTTTAAAGATTGGTATTTAAAGTTAGATATCGATACAGATAATTTATTAGTTTTAGATACTAAAGAAGCAGAAGAGGTAGAATATTATGGTACTGGTTTTTTAAATGGAAATGCTAAAATTAGAGGATATACAAATAATTTAGATATTATAGTAAATGGTAGTACAAATAAAGGAACTGTTTTTGTTATACCGCTAAGTGATGTTAAAACTATTGATAATTATAAACTAATTCGTTTTAAAACAGGCAAGAAAGAAGAAGATAATAAAGATAAAAAAGTAAAAGATGTTAAAGGACTTGATTTAACTATAAATTTAGATGTTACCAAAGATGCTGTTGCTCAAGTTGTAATAGATAAAGTTTCAGGAAGTGAGTTAAAAGGAAGTGGAGAAGGTAATTTAACAATCGACATAAATACATTAGGGAAATTTAATATGTACGGTAATTTTAAGATTGATAATGGATTATACAATTTTAAATACGCTGGTATATCTAAACCATTTATTGTTCAAAAAGGAGGAACCATTTCATGGGATGGAGATCCTTATAATGCAGAGTTAGATTTAACAGCGATATATAAAACAAAAGCTAATCCTGCACAGTTATTGGATAACATTAATTCAAATCGTAAAATTCCAATAGATTTATACACTAAAATTACGGGAAGTTTATTTGATTCGAAACAAGAATTTGATGTTAAAATACCTAATGCAAACTCAACAGTAGCGTCAGAATTAGAGTTTATTTTAAATGGGAATGATTTAAATACTAAGATGCAACACTTTTCATTCTTATTAGCTTTTGGTACTTTTTATAACGAAGATGCAATAGGTAGTAGTGCAGCTTCTGGTTTAACAGGTACTGCATCAGAAATAGCATCTGGCATTTTAACAAATATGTTAAATTCTAAAGGGAATAAATTCCAATTCGGATTAGGCTATACCCAAGGAGATAGAAGTGATGTTGATGATTTAAATTCTGACGATCAGGTTGATGTTTCATTTTCTACACAATTTGGAGATCGAGTATTAGTTAATGGAAAGGTTGGAGTTCCAGTGGGAGCTAACACACAAACTAGTGTAGTTGGTGAAGTAAAAGTTGAGGTATTGTTAAATGAAGAAGGTAATTTAAGAGCAAATGTTTTTAATCGACAAAATGAAATTCAGAACTCAACAGAAGAAGAAGGTTATACCCAAGGTGTTGGTATATCTTATCAAGTAAATTTTAATAATTTATCTGAATTGGGTAAAAAAATAGGTTTAAAAAAGAAAAATAAAAAAGTTGAAAAAGATACTATTCAACCTAAAAAAAATAAGCTAATAAAATTCAAAACGAAAAAAACTAAAAAAGATCAACCAAACTAATATGAACAGAACTATTAAAGACTACTTGTTAATTGGGTTAAAAGGAGTAGCTATGGGGGCAGCAGATGTTGTTCCAGGTGTTTCAGGAGGAACAATTGCTTTTATATCAGGTATATATGAAGAGTTACTAACTTCAATAAGTAATATTAATTTAGGGCTTTTTAAAACGTTAAAAAACGATGGTTTAAAAGCTGCTTGGAAACAAGTTAATGGTAATTTTTTAGCAGCGCTATTTATTGGTATTTTAATTAGTGTTGTATCGCTTTCAAAAATGATAAAATGGTTATTAGAACATAAACCAATTTTATTATGGGCTTTCTTTTTTGGATTAGTTTTGGCAAGCATTATTTATATAATAAAGCAAGTAGAAAAATGGAGTGTAATAAGTATAGTAATAGGTGTTGTAACTGCGATTTTAGGATATTTAATTACGATAATTCCATCAGTAAATGCTCAAGAAGTTAGTTATTTATTTTTAATTTTTTCTGGTGCAATAGCATCTTGCGCAATGATATTACCAGGTATTTCGGGTTCTTATATATTATTATTAATAGGTATTTATCCTTTAGTTATGACAGCACTTTCAAATAAAGACGTAAAAGTGATTTCTGCTATTATTATAGGAGTTATTATTGGTTTAACTACATTTTCTAAATTATTAAAATGGTTATTTACCAATTACAGAAATCAAATGTTAATTGCTTTAACTGGTCTAATGATTGGTTCGTTAAATAAAGTATGGCCTTGGAAAAGTGTAATTTCAACATATACTGATAGACATGGGGTTGTAAAGCCACTTTTAGAAAAAAGCATTTTGCCTCAAAATTTCAATGGAGATTCACAGTTATTATTCGCAACAGTTTTAGCAATTATTGGATTTGGTTTAATATTATTACTTGAAAAATTAGCAGTAAAAAAATAACAGAAATAACTACATTAGTCTTCTAATCAAATACTATGTATAAGCAACGCACATTATTACAGAAGCTAAATCTTTTTTTTAAAGGATTAGCTATGGGTGGAGCAAATAAAGTACCCGGAGTTTCTGGTGGTATGGTTGCTTTTGTAATGGGTTTTTATGAGGAGCTAATATTTACTTTTAGAAAAATAAACTACAAAGCATTTAAGTTACTTTTTACTGGTAGATTTAAGAGTTTTTCAAAATATACAAATTTACCATTTTTAGCGATGGTAATGTTGGGTAGCATGTTTAGTTATTTTAGTGTGTCTTTAGTTTTAGATTATTTTTTAAAGAATTACGAGTTATATGTTTGGTCATGGTTTTTTGGAATGATAATAGGGTCTATTTATTATATTTCTAAAGATTTTGGAGAATGGAAATTTAAAAACTCAATAGCTTTAATAATTGGAGCATCCATCGGAATTTTAATAAGTTTTATGACACCAGCAAAAGAAAACGATAACCTTTGGTTTGTTTTTATTTGTGGAATTATAGGTGTTTCAGGAATGACATTACCAGGGTTATCAGGATCATTCATACTAATGCTATTAGGTAATTATGTATTGCTTTTAGTAGATAGTGTAAATGCTTTGAGTACTGTAATTACAAGTATTCTTTCTGGAGATTTTGAAGTGTTAAAAGATCAATCAAAAGTAAGATATTTAAAAGTTATAACTGTTTTTACAGCTGGATCAGCTTTTGGTTTAGTTTTTATATCTCACGTTTTAGGGTATGTTTTGAAAAGATGGAATCAGATAGTAACAGCTGTTATTATTGGTTTTATCACAGGTTCTTTAGGTATTGTTTGGCCTTGGAAAAAAACTATTTTCAAAACAAATTCAAAAGGTTTTTTATTTGATGAGAAAGGGAATAAAATTGTAGAAAACTATAAACGATTCATTCCTGATTTTTCAATACAAGACACATGGGTATCAATCGGATTTATAGCTCTTGGTATTGGTTTAATTTTAATTATTGATTTTTATGGAAAAAGAAAAAAATAAAACTCTTTTTGCTTTAGTAGGTAGAAATATATCATATTCATTTTCTAGAGGATATTTTACGGATAAGTTTAAAGAATTAAATTTAGATAATCATGAATACATAAATTTTGATATTCAAAATATAAAAGAGCTTCCTCAAAAAATTAAAGAGTACAATAAGTCGTTAAAAGGTTTAAATGTAACGATACCATATAAATTAGAAGTTTTTAACTATTTAGATAAAATAGATAAAAAAGCTTTGAAAATAGGAGCGGTTAATACTATAAAGATTAGTAAAAAAGGAAAGCTGAAAGGTTTTAACACCGATGTTTATGGTTTTAAAAAATCATTAAAACCATTATTAAAAAAACACCATAAAAAAGCATTAATTTTAGGTACCGGAGGTGCTTCTAAAGCAGTTGCATTTGCATTAGAACAATTAGGAGTTAAATATAAGTTTGTGTCAAGAAAACAAGGAGAGAAAAAACAAATTACATATCGTCAATTAACTCAAGAAATTATTAATTCACATCAATTAATAATTAATTGTACACCCTTAGGTACGCATCCCAATATTAATGATTGTCCTAGTATTCCTTATCAATATTTAGCTAATAATCATTTATTATATGATTTAATTTACAATCCTTCTGAAACTGCTTTTTTAAAAAAAGGAAAAGAAAAAGGAGCTATTGTAAAAAATGGATTAGAAATGCTTGAACAACAAGCTGAAAAAGCTTGGGAAATTTGGAATAAATAATCATAAATATTGGTTTAAAATAAAGTTTGGTATTTTATAAGAATCCGTATCTTTATAATCTAAATTAATGGAACTTAAACATTGTATATATGTTAGAAAATAACGAAGAAAAATTACAACAACCTACTATTGAAGAAAGTACATCAGTAAATTCAGAAACCGAAACTGCCGTAAATGAAGTAGAAAACGAGGTAGCTAATAAAGCTGAAAAAATTGAAGAAAAGCATGAAATAAAAATGCTTGATTATGATTCAATGGAATTGGAGAAGTTGGTTGATGAATTAAGTAAGTTATTAAAAACTCATCCTGTTCAACAATTAAAAACAAATGTAGAAGCATTAAAGAGTGCTTTTAACACTAAGTTCGGAACATTGTTAGCAGAGAAAAAAGCTACTTTTTTAGAAGAGGGAGGGAATTCAATCGATTTTCAATATTCTAGTCCAGTAAAATCAGAATATAATAAACTATTAGGCGAGTATAAAACAAAGCGTGATGCATATTATTCTCAACTAGAAACTCAATTAAAAGATAATTTAGAAAAGCGTAATAATTTAATTGATGAGTTAAAATCGTTAATTACAAATGCAGATCCTAAAACAATGTATAATGATTTTCAAGCTATACAAAAGCGTTGGAAATCTATAGGAGCGGTTCCGAAAACAAAATATAATGATACTTGGAAAATATACCATCATCATGTAGAGCGTTTTTACGATTTATTACATTTAAATAAAGATTTTAGAGAGCTTGATTTTAAACATAATTTAGAAGAAAAGTTAAAATTAATAAACCGTGCTGAAGCTTTAAATGATGTAGCTGATGTTAACGATGCTTTTAAAGATTTACAAGAACTTCACCGTATATGGAAAGAAGAAATTGGTCCTGTAGGTAAAGAGCATAGAGAAGAGGTATGGAGCAAGTTTAGTGAAGCTACAAAAAAAATTCACGATAAACGTCATCAGTTTTTTAAAGAATTAAAATCAAAGTATCAAGAAATGATTGATGCTAAACTAGAGGTAGTAGCTGAAATTAATGCTTATGATACTTCTAATAATAAAACCCATAACGATTGGCAGAAAAGTATTGTTGCTATAGAAACAATGCGAAAAAAATATTTCGATATAGGTAAACTTCCGTATAGTAAAAGTGAATCTGTATGGCAGCAATTTAAAACAGCGACTAAAAAATTTAATACAGCTAAAAATACTTTTTATAAGTTTGAGAAAGGAGCTCAAAATGAAAACTTAAAAAAGAAAATAGCTTTAGTAGAGTTAGCTGAAAGTATTAAAGATAGCGAAGATTGGAATGATGCTACCAATACAATGAAGCGAATACAATCAGATTGGAAAAAAATTGGTCATGTACCAAGAAAGTTTTCTGATGATATTTGGAAACGTTTTAAAGGAGCTTGTAATCATTATTTTGATAGATTACATGCTCAAAAAAATGAACAAAACAAAGAGCAATTAGCACTAGTAGAAAGTAAGAAAGAATATATTGAAGAAATTAAGTCAAGCGAAAATTTAACCATAGAAAATGTTAAAGAAGCAATACTTAAATGGAGAGATTTAGGAGCCTTACCTAGAAATGCACGCCATTTAGATGAAAAATTCAATAAAGCTATTGACGCTCATTTAGGAGGGTTAAATATGAGTAGAACAGACATTGAAATGATGAAGTTTAAAAATGTTGTTGACACTTATTTAGCTCAAGAAGATTATAGAAAGTTAGATGGCGAGCAGTATTTTATCCGTAAAAAAATTGATGAATCTGTTCGTGATATGCAGCAGTTAGAAAATAATTTAAGCTTTATATCTAATGCTACCGAAGATAATCCTTTAGTACAAAATGTTCGTAAAGGAATTCAAGACTTTAAAGATAAGTTAGATGTTTGGCAAGCAAAATTAGATTATGTTAAGAAGCTAGATTATTAATATAATTTTTAATAGAACAAAAAACTCGAATCATTTGATTCGAGTTTTTTGTTTTGAAAGAGTTCATAAGTTGCTGATAGTAGTTTTTATTCAGTCATTAAATTTTGTCTTTCAACTATGAACTCAAAAGTTAATTCAGATAATCCTTTTCCATCAACTATAGCGTTCCAAGCTCCATGTCCTGCAGGTTCACCATTAGGTAGTAGTAAGGTTACTAGTTCATTGTGTATACCTAAAGAATTATATATTCCTTGTAGTTCAATTGACTCTTCATAAGGTGTAACAGAATCGTATGCTTCACCATGCCCCATAAATAACTCAGGATCATTAGAGTCATATCTATCATATTGTTCTAAGTTATAAACTCCTTCAAAGACATCTAATTTTATATTTGAACCCCAGAAATAAACCATACTTTTTACATTATATGTTTGATCTAAGTTTGTGGTAGAAAGTGTAGTGTCTTCAGTAATAGAAATTTCGTCCCTAAAGTCTTCTTGATTTGAAATTCCTAAGGCAATTGTAGTAATTGCTCCTGCCGAGGCTCCTCCAACTGTAATGTAATCTGTATTTATGTTATAAGTATTTGAGTTAGCTACCACCCAACGTAGAGCTGATTTTGCATCTCTTTGAGCAATATACATAGCAATAGCTTGTTGAATCTGTTCTAGATCCTGTGCTCCTTGAATAGCATTTTCAATCCATTTTTGTGGAGCTATTCCTTTATAATACAATAATATTTCTTCTTGAGTCATTCCTTGTATTGTACCTAATTCTTCAGTTGTTCTGTAATCTATAGAAATGAAAACCCATCCTCTTGAAGCATAATAATTAGCCATATCTACAATTTCAGGTTTGTGTTTTATCCCTCCTTTAAACCCACCACCATGAATAAACATAAAAACTGGTTTATTGGTAGAGCTATTGTCTGGGTAATAAATATCTAATTTTATAGGAATTGAAAAAGAAGAAGTACTTGATGCGTTATGAGCAAGTCCTTGAGCATATACTATATCTTCATCTTTTAAAACGGTATAAGAGGATCTAGTTTGAACTATAGGTATACC
>CAZCHR010000061.1:0-13654 GCA_964498665.1 uncultured Tenacibaculum sp.
TATTAACACCTAATTTATTAGCTATTAATTTATTAATACGTTGTTTCACTTCAGGTATTTTTACACTTTCTAAAACAGTATTAGCAAAGGCATACATTAATAAAGCTTTGGCTTCCTTCTTAGGTATTCCACGTTGTTGCATATAAAATAAAGCATCTTCGTCTAGCTGCCCAATAGTACAACCGTGAGAACATTTTACATCATCAGCAAATATTTCTAATTGAGGTTTTGCATTAATTGTAGCTTTATCACTAACTAAAACATTATTGTTTTGTTGATAAGCGTTCGTCTTTTGAGCTTCTTTTTCTACAATTACCTTTCCGTTAAAAACAGCAGTAGAACGTTCGTCGTAAATCCCTTTGTAATCTTGGTGAGATTCACAATTAGGCTCTATATGATGTACTAATGTATGATGATCTATATGTTGTTTACCTTCAATAATTGTAACACCTTTTAAAATAGAATCAATATGTTCGCCTTTTTGATAAAAGTTTAAATTATTACGGGTAATGTTCCCTCCAAAAGAAAAAGTATGTACAGAAACAATACTATTTGATTTTTGCTCTATATATGCATTATCTACTAACGATGCATTCTTATCATCATTCTGAATTTTATAAATATCAATTGTAGCGTCTTTAGCAGCAAAAACTTCAGTTACTGAATTCGTTAAAACTGGATTTGAAGTTAAACTTTGATGACGTTCAATAATTTGAACATGTGCATTTTGTTCAGCAACAATTAAATTACGAGGTTGAAGCATAGTTGCAGCCTCTGAACCTGTTGTAAAATAGATTATTTGTATTGGCTTTTCTACTTCAACATTTCTTGGGATGTAAATGTAAGCTCCTTCGTTTGCAAATGCAGTATTTAAAGAAGTTAAATTATCTTGATCTGCTATCTTGTTAAAATAGTTTTCAATAACTGGTTTATATTTTGGCTTTTCTAATGCAGAAGACATTAAACAAACATCAAAAGTATCGTGTGTAGTTTCAGATAAGAAAGAACTATATTTTCCATCAATAAATACTATTTTATAAGTATCAATATCATGTATAAAATATTTCTTTACATCCGATAATTCTATAGCAGTTTCTGAGTTAGGAAAAATGCTATAATCTTGTTTTAATACTGAATTTAAAGAAGTGTATTTCCATGCTTCTAATTTCTTAGTAGGAAATCCTAATTCTTCAAAATTTTGAAGTGCTTTTGTTCTAATTTCATGTATATCAGAATTGATATTCACGCCATTTTCAAAAGCTACGTATGATGCTACTAATTTCTCTTTTAATTCCATTCTTTCAATGTTTAGTTATAATAACTAATTATGAATTTACTTCTTCCTTAATCCAATCGTATCCTTTTGCTTCTAATTCTAAAGCTAAAGAAGCATCTCCAGATTTTACAATTTTACCATCGTGTAAAACGTGTACAAAATCAGGAACGATATAATCTAATAAACGTTGATAATGCGTAATAACAATTACAGCATTGTCTTTAGATTTTAATTTATTTACACCATTAGCTACAATACGTAAAGCATCAATATCTAAACCAGAATCTGTTTCATCTAAAATAGCTAATTTAGGTTCTAACATTGCCATTTGAAAAATTTCGTTACGTTTCTTTTCACCTCCTGAAAATCCTTCGTTTAAAGAACGCGACAAGAACTTACGATCTATCTCTAATAATTCTGATTTCTCACGAATCATTTTTAACATATCTTTTGCAGGCATTTCTTCTAAACCTTGTGCTTTACGAGATTCGTTGATAGAAGTTTTAATAAAGTTTGTAACTGTTACTCCAGGAATTTCTACAGGATATTGAAATGATAAAAATACACCATTATGCGCTCTTTCTTCAGGAGCTAATTCACTAATATCTTCTCCATTTAATTCGATAGTTCCTTCTGTAACTTCATATTCTTCTTTTCCTGCAATTACAGATGCCATAGTACTTTTACCAGCACCGTTTGGTCCCATTATTGCGTGAATTTCACCAGCCTTAACTTCTAAATTCAATCCTTTTAAGATTGATTTATCTTCTATGTTAGCGTGTAAGTTTTCTATTTTTAACATGGTAATATATCTTTGTTGTTAGTTGTTAACCAACACTTCCTTCTAAACTAATTTCTAATAATTTTTGTGCTTCTACTGCAAATTCCATTGGTAACTTATTTAATACTTCTTTACTAAATCCGTTTACGATTAATGCAATTGCTTTTTCGGTATCTATACCACGTTGGTTACAATAAAATAATTGGTCTTCACCAATTTTACTTGTTGTAGCTTCGTGTTCTATTTGTGCCGATTTATTTTTTGTTTCTATATAAGGAAATGTGTGAGCTCCACATTCATTACCCATTAATAGAGAATCACATTGCGAAAAGTTACGTGCATTTTCTGCTCTTGGGCTAATATGTACTAAACCTCTATAACTATTTTGTGATTTTCCTGCTGAGATACCTTTAGAAATAATGGTAGACTTAGTGTTTTTACCTAAGTGAATCATTTTTGTTCCAGTATCTGCTTGTTGATGATTGTTAGTTACTGCAATCGAATAAAATTCTCCAACAGAGTTGTTTCCTTTTAATACACAACTTGGATATTTCCAAGTTACAGCAGAACCTGTTTCAACTTGCGTCCAAGAAATTTTAGAGTTAGTTTCACACAAACCTCTTTTGGTTACAAAATTATATACCCCACCTTTTCCTTCGGCATTACCAGGATACCAGTTTTGAACTGTAGAATATTTAATTTCAGCGTCATCCATTGCAATTAATTCTACAACAGCTGCGTGTAATTGATTTTCATCTCTACTTGGTGCAGTACAACCTTCTAAGTAAGAAACATAACTTCCTTTATCAGCAACGACTAAAGTTCTTTCAAACTGTCCAGTTCCTCCTTCGTTAATTCTAAAATAAGTTGATAATTCCATTGGGCAGCGAACACCTTTTGGAATGTAACAGAAAGATCCGTCAGAAAACACAGCCGAATTTAAAGCTGCGTAAAAATTATCGGTTGTTGGAACAACGGTTCCTAAATATTTCTTTACCAATTCTGGGTGCTCTTGAATAGCTTCAGAAATAGGCATGAAAATAATACCCTTTTCAGCTAACGTTTCTTTGAATGTTGTTGCAACAGAAACAGAGTCAATTACAATGTCAACAGCAACATTGGCTAGTTTTTTTTGTTCGTTTATAGAAATACCTAAACGTTTAAATGTATCCAATAATTCTGGATCAACTTCATCTAAACTATTTAATTTCGGTTTTTCTTTTGGCGCTGAATAGTATGCAATTTCTTGAAAGTTTGGCTTTTCATAATTTACATTCGCCCATTCAGGTTCTTCCATTTGTTCCCAAACTCTAAATGCTTCTAAACGCCATTCAGTCATCCATTCTGGTTCATTTTTCTTTTTAGAAATAGCACGAACCACATCTTCATTTAACCCTTTTGCAAAGGTTTCACTTTCAATATCAGTATAAAAACCATATTCATATTCTTTGGTTTTTAACTCTTCTCTTAAATCGTCTTCGGTATACTTGCTCATAATTGAGTTGTAATGTTATAAAGAAAAACTTTCTCCGCAGCCACATGTACGGTTTGCGTTAGGATTATTAAATACAAATCCTTTTCCGTTTAAACCTCCAGAATATTCTAAGGTTGTACCAACTAGGTATAAAAAACTTTTTTTGTCAACAACAATTTTTACGCTGTTTTCTTCAAAAATCTTATCGTTTTCTTGTGTGCTTTTATCAAATGTTAAATCATATGAAAGCCCTGAACAACCGCCACTTTTTACTCCAACACGAACAAAATCGGTTGTAGCATCAAATCCGTCGTCTGTCATTAATTCAATGACTTTCTTCTTAGCTGTGTCTGAAACTTTTATCATTGTTTAAAAAGATTATCTCTAAATAGTTTGCAAATATACGATATAAGTCTCACTTAAACACATAACCTTTCATAGTGTTTTTAAATGTGAAAAATAGAAAGGTAAATTATTTTTGAAAATCTGGATTATTAACAAAGTTATTGTCAGAAAGTGTAAGTAAAAAAGCTTTTAAATCTGCTTTGTCATTATCAGTGAGATTTACTCCTCCTTGACTTACTTTTTTCATTAAAGGGTCTATTGTAGATGAAAATTTTAATCCTGTAGAATAATGATTAATAACTTCATCAAGAGTTGTAAACCTTCCGTCATGCATATATGGTGCTGTAAATTTTAAATTACGAAGCGAAGGTGATCTGAATTTACCATTGTCATTTGGATCTCCAGTAACTTTTCCAAGACCTAAATCATTAAAAACAGCATCTAAACCATTATTATGAAATTTATTGTCTGTCCATAATGGGTTTTTATCACTTCCATGACAATGAAAGCAATCTCCACGAGTTTCATCCATAAAAACGTCAAACCCATTTTTTTCTTGAGGAGTTAATTGAGTTTTTCCTAAAAGAAATTGATCGAATTTTGAATCGCCAGAAATTAGAGTTCTTTCAAACTGAGCAAGTGCTTTTGTTACAAATGTAGAGTCAATTTTATTTACTCCAAAAGCTTGTTGGAATAATGTTGGGTATTCTGAGTGATTTTGTAATCTTTTAGCAACGTTAATCCATTTGCTATGCATTTCGATAGGGTTACGAACAGGTTCTAATGCTTGACGTTCTAGGCTTAATTCTTTTCCGTCCCAAGCGAAACGTTCATCAAAATTCCAAGCTAAATTAAATAAAGGCATTGAGTTACGTGTACCAAAAGTACCATTAACACCATCACTAAAACGAGTTTCATCAACGAAAGCTTTTTTAGGATCATGGCAACTTGCACAAGATTGTGTATTGTCTTTAGATAAAATTTTATCAAAAAAAAGTTTTTTACCCAATGCAATACCTTCTTCAGTTAAAGGGTTATTCGAAGGAATAACAGGAGCTATTATTCGTTGTTGAAAAAGCTCAGGTATTTTTAAAGTAGCTGGTTTTGGAATATATACATCTTCTTCTTTTGACGAGCAACTCATTAAAAGAAGAAGATATAAAATATAGACACTTTTTTTTATCATTAATTATTGTGATACTGTTCCTAATTTGAATACGCCATTTTTACCATTCGCTGACATTTGTTTTTGAGCTTCAAAGTTAGGCATTAGCATTGTGTTTAATGTATTTAAATCCCATTCATTTGGGTTTTTAAACCATTCATCAACATCCATTTTAATTTCAATAGTTGCGTTATTCTTGATAGATACTGTTCCCAAATCTACTGTGAAAAAAGTATCTTCAAATTTTAAATTAGCAGGGTCAGTTTTATCTACAGCTCTAATTGCATGGTAATTGAAGTTGGATTGTATATTGCTGCTATTAAGGTATTTTCCATCTATTTGCATGTAGTGATATCCTCCACCAAGCATGGGTTGTACAATCCAATTAGCTAAATCTTTATATATTGTATTGTAATTATCATCGTTATTAAAGCCAAAAGTCATAGATAAATTATAAGTACCTTCAGATATTTTTTCAGATGAATTAAAGGTTAAAGTTTCAGAGTTAGTAATATCAATTAATTTATAATTTTTCTCTTCTTCATTTCTAGTTTCTGATAGCGTAATTGATTTTTTAGCACCGTCTGTTAATGTAATTCTAGAGATTAAATATTTTAATTCTTTTATTGTAAGTTTTGTGCCTAACTTATTTGTGTATTCTGTAGTGCTTAAATCAGATTTTTCAATAGAAGTTCCATCCCAGTTTTGAGTGAAATTTACTTTTATGGAAACTTGTTTTATAAGTTCGTCGTTGTCTGAACTACAAGAGAAAAGAACTATACTTAATAAAAAGATTAAAAATTGTTTCATTTTTTATTTTAATTTGATTATTAGAAGGTCTGAAAAACCTTTGTTAATTTTTACATCTTGATTATTGCTATTACTTTCACCTACAGCAATAATGTTTCCGTTAGAGAGTTCAATTGCATCGTAGCAGAAATCTATTTCAGTTCCGCCAATAGATTTTTGCCATTGTTGGTTTCCGTTTTTGTCTATTTTAAGAATCCAAGCATCATTTTGTCCTTTATTTATGATGTTGTTATCAGAACTTCTTGAGCTTCCAGATATAATAAAACCTCCATCATTTGTTTTGTGAATTGAACGACCAACATCAAAACTAGATCCACCGTAGTTTTTCTGCCAAAGTAAGTTTCCGTTAGGATCTATTTTTATAGCCCATAAATCTGCACCACCATTGTTTTTAGTAACGTCTTTATTAGAGCTACGAGTGTCTCCGATAATAATAAAATTACCATCGTTAGTTGGTGTTATTGCTCTAGCTTCATCTATTTCATCACCACCAAAAGATTTCTCCCAAACTAAAGTTCCTGTTTTATTAATTTTAACAATCCAAAAATCATAAGAACCTTTATTATTTTTAATATCAACATCATTACTATCTGAAGAGCCTATCATTATATAACTGTCCGAAGTTTCTGTGACCCCATAACAGGTATCGGTATTTGTACCACCAAAGTATTTTCTCCACTCTATGTTTCCTGTTGAGTTTAATTTTATACCCCAATAGTCACCACCAGCATGTCTTGTTGATGCTCTTGAATTACCTTCTCCACCAGAAGCTGTAACATCTAGAATACTACCAATAAAATACCCTCCATTTTTTGTCTGAATTAAACTAAATCCTTGATCTGTACCAGGAAAACCTGTTGTGGTTTTCCATAATATATTTCCGTTTGAATCAAGCTTTAAGATCCAGACATCCTCAAATCCTTGATTAGAGGTTAAATTTCCATCATTACTTTTATTATAACCTATAATTGCGAAACCATTATCTTTGGTTTTTATAATTTGATATGCTTTGTCATCTTTAGAGCCACCATAGGTTTTTTGCCAAAGTAAAGTATCATTTTTATCAAACTTTAAAAGCCAAAAATCATATTGTACTTCGGTTTTTGTTGTTGAGATATCTCCATCAATACTTTGAGTAAACCCTGAAATTATGTAACCATTATCGTTTGTTTGTATAACGCTTCTACCACTTTCGTTTTTACTTCCGCCAAAGGTTTTTATAAAGTCTATTTCAGGATTTTTTATTGAAATAGACTCAATTATGTTTTCATCTTTACCACAGCTTAATAAGATTGTAAAGCATAATATTAAAAAAGATGTTTTTTTTAACATTTACTGCTTTTTTACAATGAATAAACCTTTGTTTATATCACTAACAACTATTTTTCCACTAGCGAAATAAGGGTATACATTCCATACTCCATTAAAGTTAGCACCATCATTACTTGTGTAAGTGTCGAAATACCCAACTTCAGTCATGGTTTTACTAGCAATATTTGTAATGTCTAAGAAACGAACACCAGCGGTATAATTTGCTAAATAAAAAGTATCGTCTTTAACATATCCATTATGATCAATTGCTTCTGTTGGTCCTAAATATGTAAAATGTTCTTTAGGGTTATCTAAATCAGTGAAATCAAAAATTATATTTCTTGTTTTATTTCCAAAATTTTGTTCATCTAACTCATCTCCAAGAATAAAGTATTTTTTATTTTTACTAAACCAACCTTGATGTGTATATCCAACATTAGAATAAGAGATTTTTGAAATGTTTTTTGGATTAGCTTTGTCTGTAACATCAACAATTACAATTTCATTTTCATTACTACCTATTAGTATTTCTTTTCCAGTGTAATCTGAATCAGGACCATTATATATAACAACTTGTGCATCGTGACTGTAATTGTCTGTTCCCCATCCACCTTCACTTTTAGGATTCTTAGGGTCTTGGATATTTATAAATAAAGGACCTCCTTTGTAAGTTCCAGTTTTACTAGTTCCTACAGGGTAAGCATAACCAGATTCTTCATTTATTACCATGTTATGAGCGCTACCAAATTCAGTAAAATGAGTATCAGCTGTAAAAGTAGCTGGAGGGCTTGTTACATTTCTTAAACGAGTTAAATCGAACACTTGCATACCATGGTTTGAAGCTTCACTAACAATAAAAGCATGGTCTTTATATACTTTTATGTCTCTCCATTTACTGTTTACTGTAGCTGTTGCTAACTTACCTAAATATATTGGTTTTTCTGTGTCACTTATGTCAACAAAGATGGTTCCATTGTTTACCCCCATAATAGCATATTCTTTATTAGTTGTAGAATCTGTCCATCCCCAAGAGTCATTTCCTACGGAAGAACCAAAAGTACTTAAAGGCATGTTTAGTAGTAAGTCATAACCATTACAAGGATATTCACCTGCTTTACCATTTACACATGGGGTTTTATTTGTTTCAGTAGAAGTATCGCAAACATCACCTATTCCATCATTATCAGTGTCTTTTTGATCGGAGTTTGGAGTATCAATACAGTTGTCTTTGTAGTCAATAATTCCGTCTTTGTCTTTGTCAGGTAATTCTTGTTTTTCTATTGGTGAGCAAGAGGTGAAAAAAGCTAAGTAAATAAAAATAAATAAAAGATTATATTTTGACATAGAGAACGATTTTATAAACGATAAAGTTAAAGAAATAACTTATACATAAAACAGTTAAGAAATGTTAAACCCTAAATTAATTTAAAATAGGAATAAATTATTTGTATAAATACTTGTTAGTATCTTTGCAAAATGTTAGAAGATAAAAACCAAGAAAGAACTTCATTAGCTGATTTAGGTGAGTTCGGATTAATAGACCATTTAACGAAACATTTTAAGATGTATAATTCTGCAACTGAAAAAGGAGTTGGAGATGATGCTGCTGTAATTAATAGATCTGAAAAAGAAGTATTAGTAACGACAGATTTGTTAGTAGAAGGTGTTCATTTTGATTTAAGTTATATGCCTTTAAAACATTTAGGGTATAAAGCTGTAATGGTTAATTTATCTGATGTTTATGCAATGAATGGTGTTGCAGAACAAGTTACCGTTTCTATTGCAGTATCTAATCGTTTTTCACTTGAAGCATTAGAAGAGTTGTATGCAGGTATTCAATTGGCTTGCGATACATATAAAGTAGATTTGATAGGAGGGGATACAACATCATCTACTAAAGGAATGTTGATTTCTGTAACAGCTTTAGGATCTGCTAAAAAAGAAGATATAGTATATAGAAATGGAGCAAAAGCAACTGATTTAATTGTTGTTTCAGGTGATTTAGGGGGAGCTTATTTAGGGTTGCAGGTTTTAGAAAGAGAAAAACAAGTATTTCAAGTAAATCCAGAGAATCAACCTGATTTAGATAATTATACCTATTTAATAGAGCGTCAATTAAAACCAGAAGCTCGTAAGGATGTTCCTGAATTATTAAAAGAGATGAAGGTTAAACCGACTTCTATGATTGATATATCAGATGGATTATCCTCAGAAATCATGCACATCTGTACACAAAGCAAAGTAGGGTGTAAGATTTATGAAGATAAATTACCATTAGATCCTCAGGTTATTTCGACTTCTGAAGAATTTAATATGGATAGTACAATGATTGCGTTGAGTGGAGGAGAAGATTATGAATTGTTATTTACAGTACCAATTGCTGATTTTGATAAAATAAAAGGAAATCCGAATTTTTCTATTATTGGTCATGTAACTGAACAGAATCAAGGAGTGAATTTAGTGACAAGAGGAAATCAAGAAATGGAATTGAAAGCTCAAGGATGGAATTCTTTTAAAAAATAAAATCTAATTATTAAAATCAAACAAGATGTAAGTTTTAATATCAAAAAAAACATTTAAATAAGTTTTTTTGATATTAAAAATTTTTGGTATAAAAATTGTATATTAGTCAAATAGTAAGATGAATTATTAATCAACAAAAAATTAAAAAAAGAATGGGAATTTTTTCATTTATTAAAAATGCTGGAGCCAAAGTTTTTGGAATCGGAAAAACAACAGAAGAAGAAGCTGCAGAGAAATCAGTAAAATTGATAGACGCAGTAAATAAATTAGAATTATCTGTAACAGATTTAGCGGTAGCAGTAGAAGATGATAAAGCTACAATTTCTGGAGAGGCGGTAGATTTAGCAACTAAAGAAAAAGTTGTTTTAGTAGTAGGAAATACAGATGGTATTGCTTCTGTAGAAGATAATATGACTGTTGCTGAAGTAGAAGAAATTGAAGAAGCTGCAATGGCTCAATTTCATACAGTAGTAAGCGGAGATACTTTAGGTAAAATTGCTAAAGAATTTTATGGAGATGCGATGAAGTATCCTGTAATTTTTGAAGCAAACAAACCAATGTTATCTCATCCAGATAAAATTTATCCAGGACAGGTATTAAGAATTCCACCATTAATGGACTAATTAAAAGTTAATCAATTAAAAAAAAGCACTGCATATGTAGTGCTTTTTCTTTGGTTCAAAATATAACGGCTATTAAAAATTAGTTTAATTCAATTTCTTAAAGTAAAAAGAGGAATAATATTTTCATCTTTGCACTTTAAATTCTTAGATAGTTAAAATGAATCAAAGAACGCTAGCAATCATAGCAGCATCAATAGCAACATTTATTTATGGAGTTACTTTTACAGTAGCAAAAGAAGTAATGCCAATGTATATAAAACCTTTCGGTTTTATATTACTTCGAGTAGGTGGTGCCACTGCTGTTTTTTGGTTATTAGGACTTTTTGTAAAAGCAAAATCTATTGAAAAATCAGATTTTAAAAGAATCGCTTTAGCTGCTTTTTTTGGAGTAGCATTTAATATGCTCACTTTTTTTAAAGGGCTAAGTTATACTACACCAATAAATGCATCAGTGATGATGGTGTCTACTCCTATTTTAGTATTAATTTTTGCAAGCATCCTTCTAAAAGAAAAATTAATAAAAAGAAAAATTTTAGGAGTAATTATCGGATTAATTGGAGCTGTAGTTTTAATAGTTTATGGTGGTACAAAAGGAGCTGATACTAAAAATATGATGTTAGGTAACTTCCTGGTATTTGTTAATGCAGCATCTTACGCAATGTACTTGGTTATTGTTAAAAAACTAATTGAAAAATACAATCCAATTGTATTTGTAAAATGGCTGTATTTATTCGGGTTACTATTTGTAATTCCTTTTAGTATCTCAGAATTATCTGAAGTACAATGGCAAATAATGCCTACATCAATATATTTAAAAGCTGGTTTTGTAGTGTTATTTACAACCTGTATTACGTATTTATTCAATCTTTTTGCATTATCTAAATTAAAACCAACTACAGTTAGTGTCTTTATGTATTTGCAACCAGTGATTGCATCAGTTTATGCTTTAATTGTTGGTAGTGATAATTTAAATTTAATTAAAATTTGTGCAACACTCTTAATCTTTTTAGGTGTCTTTTTGGTAACTAAACAAGTGGCTACTAACAATAAATAAATGTATCTTTGCCGTTCATTAAATTGGAGTTATGATACAGTCTATGACGGGTTATGGAAAATCCGTATTACATTTACCATCTAAAAAAGTAACCATTGAAATTAAGTCTTTAAACAGTAAAAATTTAGACTTAAATACAAGAATTCCTTCTTATTATAAAGAAAAAGAACTTTCGGTTCGTAAAAAATTGGCAAGTAATTTAGTAAGAGGTAAGGTAGATTTTTCAATTTACGTTGAGATGACTGCAGATGAAACTTCAACAACAGTAAATAAAGCTGTTGTAACAAATTATGTAGAGCAGTTAAGAAATACAATGCTTATTGGAGGTACTGATGATGTTGAGTTATTAAAAATGGCAGTAAGAATGCCTGATGCTTTAAAAACAGAACGAGCAGAGTTAGATGAAAATGAATGGACTCAGATAGACAATCATATAGATGAAGCTTTAAAAGAAATTATAGCTTACAGAACCGATGAAGCAAAGTCTTTAGAAGATGATTTTAAATTGCGAATTGCAAATATTAAATCAGCATTAGAAGAAGTAAAGAAGTTAGATGGAGATAGAATTGAAAATGTTAAAGAACGTTTACAAAAAGCATTAACTGAACTAAAAGTAGAAATCGATGAAAATCGTTTCGAGCAAGAGTTAATTTATTATCTAGAAAAATTAGATATTAACGAAGAAAAAGTTCGTTTAGCAAATCATTTAGACTACTTTTTAGAACAGTTAGCAACTGAAGATTCTAATGGAAAAAAACTAGGATTTATCGTTCAAGAAATAGGTAGAGAAGTAAACACCACAGGATCTAAAGCTAATTTTGCACCAATGCAAAAATTAGTAATTCAAATGAAAGATGAACTAGAAAAAATTAAAGAACAAATATTAAACGTTCTTTAAAATCAAACACTGAGAAGTCAAACAACAATACAACACACAACAAAATGAAAAAAGACTTTCAAGGAAAGTTATTTGTTTTTTCTGCACCATCAGGTAGTGGTAAAACAACTATTGTTCGACATTTATTAAAGCAAGAACGATTTGGTTTAGAGTTTTCTATTTCAGTAACTTCGAGAGAAGCAAGAGGAAATGAAGTTAACGGTGAAGATTATTATTTTATATCAGCAAAAGACTTCAAACAAAAAATTAAAAACGATGAGTTTTTAGAATGGGAAGAAGTATATAGAGATAATTTTTACGGTACTTTAAAAACAGAAGTAGAACGTATTTGGGCACAAGGAAAACATGTAATTTTTGATATTGATGTTGTTGGAGGTTTACGTATTAAAAAGAAATTTCCAGAAGAAACTTTGGCTGTTTTTGTAAAACCACCGAGTGTTGATGAATTAAAAATTCGTTTAAAGAAAAGAAGTACAGAGAGCGAAGATAAAATCAATATGCGAATAGCAAAGGCTTCTGTAGAGTTGGCTACGGCTCCACAATTTGATCAAATTATAAAAAACTACGAACTAGAAGTTGCATTACAAGAAGCAGAAGATTTAATAGATAAATTTTTAGGATTAGATAAAAAATAATGAAAAAAAACATCGGGCTATATTTCGGAACCTTTAATCCTATTCATATCGGTCATTTAATCATAGCAAATCATATGGTTGAAAACTCTGACTTAGATGAAATTTGGATGGTAGTTACGCCTTATAACCCATTTAAAAAGAAAAGTTCATTACTAGATAATCATCATCGTTTAGAAATGGTTTACCTAGCAACAAAAGAGTATGAAAAAATTAAACCATCAGATATAGAGTTTAATTTACCACAACCAAACTATACAATAAATACGTTAGCACATATATCAGAAAAACATCCAGGATATAATTTTAGTTTAATTATGGGAGAAGATAATTTAAAGAGCTTTCATAAATGGAAAAACTATGATGCTATTTTAGATGACTATACTATTTATGTATACCCAAGAATTTCTGATGGAGCTGTTGAACATCAATTTAAAGAACATTCTAAAATTCATAGAGTTGATGCACCTATCGTGCAAATATCATCAACAATGATTCGTAAGGGAATAAAAAATAAAAAAAGTATTCAACCATTATTATCTGCTAAGGTTTCGAAGTATATTGATGATATGAATTTCTACAAAAAATAATTTTTTTCAAACTTTTTTAAAATATCTAGGTCAAAGAACTAATTAACTTTAAAATTAGTAATTATGACTTTTAAAAATGTACAAAAGAAATTAGCTTACCTATCAATTATCGGTTTATTATTATTTGCTTCTTGTGAATCTTCTGAGGAAATAAATAACTTTGATGAAACAT
>CAZCHR010000062.1:0-11322 GCA_964498665.1 uncultured Tenacibaculum sp.
GTATAAGTGAATTCCATATATTCAAATTCGTTTCAGTAAATATTGCAAAAGGATTGTTTATAAGATAAAGAGGAAAGTATGATATAAAAGTAAGTAGTAAGGTATATGATTGAATTAATTTAATATTTCCAAATTTCTTGAATGTTTGATGAAAGATATAGGTGTTATAAAAATAAATAATGATTGATAATATGAATAAAACAATCATGGTGTTTTTTATATGAAATAAATTTATAGAATAAGTTGAAACTAATAATAGGATTAAAAAAGTAATGTTTTTAATTTTTATAGATTCTTTTATTATGTTTTTACATATTGATTTAAAATCACTCCAAAACCTTCTTTTTACTGTTTTTTCATACTTTTTTTGTAAAGAATCTTTCTTACTCAACATGTATTTAACAAAAATGGTTTGAAAGCGTTGGTTTTCAAAAAAGGCATTAGTATCATCAACTTTTTCTTCAATTTCTGAAGCAATGTGATCTATCATCTCAAAACGAATATCGATATATTCAACACCTATTCCTTCTAAAAAATCGTTTATTCTTTTAGTTTGTTCTTTTGTTAATTCCATAGCTAAATATCTTACTCCAAACTAAATTTAGGATTCACCAATTGCTGCATTGTTTTTAAAAACTCTTGCATTTCTTCTAACTTATTTGCAGTTTCTCTAGTTCCATTTTCGGTTAACTTATAATATTTACGTAAACGATTACCAACTTTTGCAACTTCAACATCTAATAAACCTTCAGCTTCTAATTTATGTAAGGCAGGATATAAAGCTCCTTCGGTAATTTTTAACTCACCTTTAGTTAATTCTTTTACTTTTTGAGTAATTTCATAACCATACATTTTGTCATTCTGAGCTAAAAGTTTTAAAATAATAGTTTGTAAAGAACCTTTATATAATTTTTGATTTCCCATATAAACAACGTTTTTAATTTATACCTAAAAAACTTAGGTATGCAAATATACATAATTTTCTTATGTATAATAATCTTAGGTATATTTTTTGTGTAAACCCTAACAATTCATTCTATTAGTATTTCTTATTTTTGCACTTCTAAATTGAATAAATGTCTACATTTCATAAACTAGTTATAGAAAAAATAATAAAAGAAACTACAGATGCGGTTTCGATTTTATTTACAGTTCCTGCAGAGTTAAAAGAAGCTTATCATTTTGTTGCGGGTCAATATATTACTATAAAAACAACTTTAAAAGATCAAGAGGTTAGAAGAGCGTATTCTATCTGTGCATCGCCTAATACAAATCAAATAAAAGTAGCTGTTAAAGCTTTAGAAAAAGGATTGTTTTCTACTTACGCAACTACTAAATTAAAAGAGGGTACTACTATCGAAGTATCTGAACCAGAAGGGAAGTTTATATTAGAACCATCAGAAAACAAAAACTATATTGCATTTGCAGCTGGTAGTGGTATTACACCGGTTATATCAATGATTAAGGCTGTTTTAGAAAACGAACCATCGTCAACTTTTACATTAGTTTTTGGTAATAAAAAAGCGGATAGTACGATTTTTTATAATGAATTAAATGTATTAAAGGATCAATATTCTAATCAATTTAATTTACATTATATCTTTAGTAAAGAAGTAAGAACGAATACTAAATTAGGTAGAATAAATAAAGAACATGTAAATCATTTCATAAAAAATATTCATAAAGATATTTCTTTTGATTCTGCATATTTATGTGGACCAGAAGAAATGATTATGATAGCTTCTGAGACTTTACAAAAAAATGGATTTAATGAAGAGAATATTCATTATGAATTGTTTACAGCTAGCACATCTAATGAAGACGTTATAACAGAACTTTCTGATGGTAAATCTGAAATTACTGTTTTGTTAGATGATGAAGAATCTACTTTTACTATGGAAAAGACAGATACTCTTTTGGCAGCTTCACTACGTAACCAATTAGATGCACCTTACTCATGTCAAGGAGGTGTTTGTAGTAGTTGTATTGCTAAAGTTACCGAAGGTAAAGCGGTAATGAGTAAAAATGCTATTTTATCTACTGAAGAGTTAGAAGAAGGTTTTATTTTAACCTGTATGGCACATCCTACAACTGAAAAAGTTGTAGTTGATTTTGATGATATATAGTTAATTTTCTAATTTTAAAGAATGGATATCTACGATTTTAAAAATGCCTTTTTTGTTGGTGTTGTATTTTCTTTTATGATAGGTCCTGTTTTTTTTATGCTTTTAAAAACAAGTATTTTAAAAGGAGCTAGAGCAGCAATAGCCTTTGATATTGGTGTAATTTTAGGAGATATTTTATTTATGTTAATTGCTTATTTTGGAAGCAAAAGTTTATTAGAAAAAATTAAAGATGACCCTAGATTATTTTTAATAGGTGGTTTAATTCTTATAGTTTATGGCTTAATAACATACTTAGATAAAAATAATAAAAAAGAACTTCAAGCACCTGAAGTAGAAATACCAGAGAGCAACAATTATTTAAAATTATTATTAAAAGGTTTTGTTTTAAACTTTATAAATATAGGCGTTTTAGCTGGTTGGTTGGGAATTATTGTTGTGGTAGGACCAACATTAGATATGAATCCTACTTATATGTTTTGGTATTTTGCTACTGTAATTTTAGGATATGCACTTACTGATTTAGGTAAAATATTATTAGCAAAACAATTAAAAAGTAAATTAACACCTATAGTTATTTATAGGATAAAAAGAGGGATGGGCGTTTTATTAATTGTTTTTGGAGCAATAATAATGTTAAAAACCTTTATACCTAAAGAAAAAATAGATGATCTTATAAATAAGGTAGATCAAACTACTAAAACCCAATAATCATTTTAGCAATCCAAAAATAAATAAGGATTCCGAAAATATCATTACTTGTGGTAATAAATGGTCCAGTAGCAATTGCAGGATCGATGCCTCTTTTATTAAGAAATAATGGAATAAAAGTTCCAATTAATCCAGCTACAATAATTACTGCAAAAAGAGATATAGAAATAGCGCTGGCTACGTTTAAATCTTGCTCAGCAATAAAAACATAAATGAAAAGCAAAATAGATAAAGCAAGTCCGTTAATCATTGCTAATGACACTTCTTTTAATAATCTATCAGTAATACTACCTTTTACGTCGTCATTTGCTAAACCTTGTACAATAATTGCTGATGATTGCACACCAACATTTCCTGCCATTGCAGCAATTAAAGGTGTAAACATAAAAAGTATTGCATTTTCGGCAATAGCATCATCAAAAAAACCCATTATTCTTGCTGCACCAACTCCACCAATTAATCCTAAAAACAACCAAGGTAAACGAGCCCTTGTTAGTTCCCAAATGGTATCGTCAGCTTCAACATCTTGTGTAATACCAGCAGCTAATTGATAATCTTTGTCAGCTTCTTCTTTAATTACATCAACAATATCATCAATAGTAATACGACCTAATAAAATACCTAATTCATCTACAACAGGAATTGCTTCTAGATCGTATTTACGCATAATATTAGCTACATCTTCAGCTTCATCAGTAACGTTTACAAAATCTACTTTTGGAATGTAAACATCTGCGATTTTAGCTTTTGTAGAAGCCATTAAAAGATCTTTTAATGATAAACGACCTTTTAATTTTCCACTATCATCAATTACATAAATAGAATGAACTCTAGTAACCTCTTCTGCTTGAATTCGCATTTCTTTTACACAACGAAGCACGGTCCAATTTTCATTAACTTTTACAAGTTCTTTTGCCATTAAACCTCCAGCAGAATTTTCGTCGTAACGTAGTAATTCTACTATTTCTTTGGCATGTTCTTCGTCATCAATTTCTTGCATTACCGCCTTCTTTCTTCTTTCAGGAAGTTCGGCAATTACATCGGCAGCATCATCGGTATCTAACTCGTCAATTTCTTCAGCAATTTCTTTGGCAGTAAGTTGTCTAAGAATTTGTTCACGCACATCATCATCAACATCCATTAAAACTTCAGATGTTGTTTCTGAATCTAATAAACGAATAATATATAGTGCTTCATCAAATGTTAGTTCTTCTAATATTTCAGCAATATCGGCATGATGGATGTCTGAAAAATAATTAGAAAGCTCAGTGTCTTTCTGATTTTTAATCAGTTCTTGTACTTTTTCTAAAAGTTCTTTAGTAATTTCAAATGCCATCGTTTTGCGATTTTACTCGATAATCGAGATTTGAATATCAAATTCAAAAATATTACTTTTTGCTTTAAACAATAATTAGCTATTGTCTTGCGCTATTTTTTTTGTCAATTGAATGAATTGTTGCACCGACAATTGTTCGGGACGCATCGCAAAGATAGGGTCTTCTTTTAAGCTAACCGAAAGATCGAAAGATTTTAAGCTAGAACGTAACATTTTTCTTCGTTGATTAAATGCTGTTTTTACGACTCTAAAAAATAATTTTTCATCAACAGGTAAGGAGTAATCTTCTTTTCTAATTAATCTAATGACACCAGAATCTACTTTAGGAGGTGGATTAAATACAGTAGGAGGTACTGTAAATAAATATTCTACATCGTAGAAAGCTTGTGTTAATACAGACATAATTCCATACACTTTACTACCTTCTTTTTCTGTAATTCTTTTAGCCACTTCTTTTTGAAACATCCCTGAAAACTCAGGAACAAACTCACGATTTTCAATTGCTTTAAAAACAATTTGTGAAGAGATGTTGTAAGGAAAATTACCAATAATAGCTACTTGCTCTTTTTTGAAAGTTTCTTGAAGGTTTTTCTTTAAAAAATCTCCTTCAATAATATTGAATTTTTCTTTTGTCGTATTAAGTTTAATATGCTCTAAAGGAAAAGTATCGTTTAGGTATTCAACCGATTCAGAATCTAATTCCATCACCGTAACTTTGGGTTTCTTTTCTAACAAATATTTTGTTAGCACTCCCATACCAGGACCAATTTCTAATACATTATCATAACCGTTTTCGGTTAATGAATCTGCAATTTTTTTAGCGATGTTTTCATCGGTTAAAAAATGCTGTCCTAAATGTTTTTTTGCTCTTACGGTCATGGTTTTCTTCAAGTTAATTGCTAGATGTTGCTGGGTAAAATTCGTTTATTACTTTTAATTCGGTACGAAACGCTAATGATTTTCCTTTAAAACGAGTTAAACCATCATTGCGTAGCTTTTCAGCATCATATTTATAATAATTATCTAAATCTTCACGCGTTTTAGCAGTGTATTGAATAGAATATGTAATTCCACCCATTTCTTCTTCTACTAAAACTTGTGTCATTTTAGCACTTAAAAAACGACCAGTAGCTAAAACTTCTGGTATATGGCTTTCTATCCATGTTAGCCATTCTGCATGAATACTTTCGTCGACGTTAACTGTTACGTTGTATATGTACATAAGATATTATCTTTTTCTAAATTCTTTGATTTTTATAGTGTCACCACAATTGTTATATGTTCGCCAAATACCAATTTTATCATTATTATGTTTTTGACCTTCTCTATATAAAAAATTATACTTTTTATCATAATAATACTCTTTGTAATCTGAGATAATATTATGTTTCATTTTGTTGTTAAAGAAATCTAAAACATTTTTATTATCTGTATCTATTACTTTTGTCTTTATTTCACTAATTAGAATTCCTTTTTTATTAAAAAATTCGTAATTAAGAAGAAAACCAAACTTATCAAATGTTTGATTAGTTGCAGTATTTCCATTTTTGTAGTATTCGGAAAACTTACCTGAGTATCTCCAGTACTTTGATTTACCTACTATGTAAAAGGTTTTAATGTATTCTTTCTTTAACTTTCCGTTTTTAAATTTCTCAATTACTTTTATTGAGTCATAGGGTTTGATATTACTTACAACTTTCAAAAACTCTTTAGAGTATTGAGAAAAAATAGAGTTAGTAATAAAAAAAATAACTACTAAAAAATGTTTGTTAGATATTGTCACCTCTTAATTTTCTAAACTTTTTACGAGCAGCAACTAAGTAGATACTGTTAGCGTGGTCAAAAATAATCTTTTGATAGTATTCTTTGGCCTTTTCTGGGTTATTTAATTCGTTATTGTACAATTCTGCCATTTGATAATACACATCGTCTATAAAAACCCCTTCTTTATCTAAAGCAATTATTTTAGCATAATTTAAAATAGCTTCATCATATTTTTTTTCTTTTACAAAAAGTTGAGCTTGTTTAAACAATGATTCGTCTTCAATAGGTTGCCCTTTGTGCTTTGAGATAACTTCATTTAATATACTTATAGCCTCATTATTTTTATTTTGAAATGCGAATAAATCTGCTTTTGCATATTCTTTTAATCCAGAAGAAATACTATCTTTAGGTTGATTGTCTGAAATAGTAAGAAATAAATTAGCAGCATCGTTTGCAATTAATTGTGATGTTGAACTTTTTAAAACTTTTAATTGTGCTTTAGCCCATTTAAAATCACTTTTAAAATAAGATGTTTGTGCAACTTTAAATCTTGCTTCTTGTCCTAGAAAATGATTTTTAAATTTGTTTTGTACTTGAGAAAAGTAAATTAATGCTTTATTAAATTTATTTGTAAATACTAAAACTTCACCTAATTTTAGTTTTATATGCGCAATAAAGAATTTAGATTTAGTTAATGTTAAAGCTTTTTCTAATACTTCTTCAGCTTCTTCAGCTTTTCTTTTTTCGAATGTTAAATAGTTGGCATAGGCTATTTGAGTATGTATTGTTTTTTGATTGATTCCGTATTTATTAAAAACAGTTTTAAATTGTTCTTCAATATCAGGTTGCTTTGTTAAAATAGCAATTTTTAAGTTGCTATTAATTGCTTTAAACTTATCAGAAGGATAATTAGATTGCTTAATAATTATATTAAAACATTCTTTAGCGGTTTCATATTCTTCGTTTTCGAGTGCAATTTTACCCAATTCACTAATTTTTCCTAAATTATCAGGATCTCTAGCTAATAATGCTTTATGCTGAATTAAAGCTTTTGGATATTGCTTTTGTTTTATAAATAACCAAGCTAATAAATCGTTCCAGATATCTTTCGGATTACTGATTGATTTTCTAAGTAGCGCTTTTTTAAATAAAACATTACTTTTATTCTCTGGATTATCATTAATATATCTAGCAGTAAATCGTTTTACGTTATTAAGATAGTTTTCATTTTTATCAACTAAATTAACGTAAGATTCAAACATTTTAGGAAAGTCTCCTTTTTCACCATGAATTTGAGCTAGTTGAAATCCGTAATTTGCTTGCGGATTTTTTTCCATTATTTTGATGTAAGCATTAATTGCAAAATCCAGTTTATTGTAGTTTTTAAATAGATTTGCGATTACACCACCATATCCACTTTTTTTATCTATTGATTTTAAAGCTTTTTGATATAGTTCATTTGCTTTTTCGTTTTTTTGCTGGCGCTCGAAATTATATCCTTGAATAACATTTAAATATGTTAAGTTTGGCTTTTCTTTTAATTTGTTAGAAAGTAAGTTATCAGCAACTATAAATTGCTCTGTTTCTTGATAGCAAGTAATTAATCTTTTTAAATAAGTAGTATTGTATGGACTTTTGTTAAATAGTTTTTTGTAAAGTTGAATAGCTTTTTCGTATTCATTATTTCTAAAATAATTTTCAGCAATAGCAAATTCATTTTGCTGAGCATTGCAAAATGTGCTTAAAATCAGTAAGCTAAATAAGATAATGTTTTTTTTCATCACTCAAAAATAGGGAACAAAATTGTTAAATTAATATTAAAGTACTTTGTTTTTTATAAAGTTTTGTAACATTTTGGCACGAAGTTTGTATAGTTAATAACAAGACTAAACAATTTATATTATGAGGAACTTTAACTTACAATACGAAACAGCAAAGAACAATGCGAATGAGTTTATGAAGAGAGGTCAAATAACTCAATATTTCGAAGCATTGTTAGAGATGAATAAATATAAAAGATTAATGGTGGCAGTTATTGCCAACTAAAATATAAAGTAGATTCATTGTGAAGGGTGAATTAGTAAAAATCCCAAGTTTCTTTATTGAAACTTGGGATTTTTCGTTTTTTATATAGAATCTATTTTTATTCTATTAGTTGATGATATCAAATCCACAATAAGGAATTAATACTTCAGGGATTTTAATTCCGTCTGCTGTTTGATAGTTTTCTAAAATTCCAGCTAAAACTCTAGGTAAAGCTAAAGAACTACCATTTAATGTATGTACTAATTGACTTTTACCATCGCTGTTTTTAAAACGTAATTTTAAACGATTTGCTTGGTATGTTTCAAAATTTGAAGCAGAACTAATTTCTAACCAACGTTCTTGAGCTGTAGAATACAACTCGAAATCGAAAGTTAAAGCAGCAACAAAACCAGTATCTCCACCACATAAGCGTAAAATACGATAAGGTAATTTTAACTCACGTAAAATATCTTTGATATGCTCTACCATTCCGTTTAAAGCTTGATAAGAATTATCAGGATGCTCAATACGAACAATTTCAACTTTATCAAACTGATGCAGTCTATTTAATCCACGTACGTGTGCTCCATAACTACCAGCTTCTCTTCTAAAGCAAGGAGTATAACCAGTATATTTAATAGGTAAATCATTTTCTTTTACTAAATCGTTTCTATGAATATTAGTAATAGGTACTTCTCCTGTTGGTATTAAATATAAATCATCTATAGTAGAATGGTACATTTGCCCTTCTTTATCAGGTAACTGACCAGTTGCAATTCCAGAAGCTTCGTTTACTAAATGAGGTACTTGAACTTCTTTGTAACCAGCATTTGTGTTTTTGTCTAAAAAATAATTAATTAAAGCACGTTGTAAACGAGCCCCTTTACCTTTATAAACAGGGAAACCTGCCCCTGAGATTTTAACACCTAATTCAAAATCAATAATATCATATTTTTTAGCCAACTCCCAGTGAGGTAAAGCATCTTCTCCTAAATCAGGGATGGTACCTTCGCTAAAAACTTTTTCATTATCTTCTTCGCTTTTACCTGCTTTTACTGATGCGTGAGGTACATTAGGAATTTGATATAGTATTTCTTGTAGCTTACTAGTCGTTATATTTAACTCTTCGGTTAATTGTTTAGATTGCTCTTTTAACTGTCCAGTTTTTTCTTTTAATAAGTTAGCTTTCTGAGCTTCTCCAGATTTAAAAAGACCGCCAATTTCTTTGGATATTTTGTTAGATTCAGCTAAAATATTATCTAAAGAAGCTTGGGTAGCTCTACGTGCTTCATCAGAAGCTAATATTTCATTAATAATTGTTTCGGCATTCGCAAAATTACGTTTTGCTAATCCGTCCAAAACAGTTTGCTTGTTGTCTCTAATAAACTGAACCTGTAACATCTTTTTAAATTTTTAAGAAACGCAAAGATATAAGAAGCTACAGACTTTAGCAACGAAGACTTCTAATTGTTTTTAAGGTAGTTTATAGACGATTCTTTGTCCTTATGTAGCTGAGTAGTTAAATCATCAATCGAATCAAATTTTTGCTCATCTCTTAAGAAATATAATAAATCTACAGTTAGTTCTTTACTATATAGATCTTGATTAAAATCAAAAAAATGTACTTCGATAGTTTGATGAGTTCCATTTACAGTTGGTCTATTACCAATATTCATCATACCAAATACTACTTTAGTATCAATTATAGATTTTATGATATAAACCCCTGTTTTAGGAATTAACTTATAATTTTCAGAAACATCAATGTTTGCCGTCGGAAATCCAATCTTTCCACCTAGTTGTTTTCCGTTAACAACTTTACCCATGATCGAAAAATTATAACCTAAATATTTATTAGCAGTTTTTAATTCTCCTGCAGCTAATGCTTTTCTTATTTTTGTTGAACTTACTGAAACTTCATCAATATCTTGTGCAGGAATCTCTTCAACAGTAAAATCATATAAATGAGAATATTCTGTTAATTGCTCAATATTACCTTCTCTGTTTTTACCAAAATGATGATCATAACCAATGATTAACTTAGAAGTATTAAGTTGATTTACTAAAATGTCGCGAACAAAATCTAAAGCAGTAAGTCTTGAAAATTCTTTACTAAATGGATGAATAATTAAATAATCTAAACCTAAATTTTCTAAATATTTTGCGCGCTCATCAATAGTATTTATTAATTTTATTGAAACGTCTTTTTGTAAAACCATTCTTGGATGTGGGAAAAAAGTTAATAAAACTGATTTCTTATCCGATGATTTAGCTTCTTTAATAAGTTTTTGTATAATTTTTTTATGTCCAATATGAACACCATCAAAAGTACCAATAGTAACTATTGTTTTTTGAGACGGATTAAAATTAAAAATTGAGTGGGCTATTTCCAAACTAAAAATAAAAATTTTAGCGAAAATACAATTTGTTTGAGATGTTAGATGTAATTAGTTAATTTAAAGTGATAGAAATAAGATTTTAATAAAAAAAACCTTTAAAAATGCCTTACTGATAAAAATCGTGATAAATTTTTACAAATAAAAAAAAATCGTATTTTGCGCAATAGTTAACAAATTTTATAATTATGATGAAAAAACTATTACTTATTGCATTTTTACTGTTTGGTACAGCAGCGATGATTGCGCAGACTACCATTTCTGGTACTGTAAATGACGCATCTCTTGGAGGTTCACTACCAGGAGCAAACATTAAAGTTTTAAGAAAGGCAGTTGGTACTTCGACAAATTTCGATGGTAAATTTACAATGACTGTAACCGATACACCACCTTTTACAATACAAATTTCTTCTATAGGATACCAGTCAAAGAATGTTGAAATAACTAAAAACAATCAAATTATTGAGGTTTCTTTAACAGAAAATGCAACATCTTTAGACGAAGTTGTAATTTCTGCATCTAGGACACCAGAGCGTGTTATGGAATCTCCTGTAACTATTGAAAGAATGGATGCAAGAGCAATTAGAAACACTTCATCTCCTTCTTTTTATGATGGTTTAGAAAACTTGAAAGGAGTTGATATAAACGCAAACAGTTTAACTTTTAAATCTGTAAATACTCGTGGTTTTGCTACATTTTCTAATGAGCGTTTTATGCAATTAGTAGACGGAATGGATAATTCATCTCCAGCATTAAATTTTGCCTTAGGAAATTTATTAGGGATGTCTGAATTAGATGTTAAAACTGTTGAGTTATTACCAGGAGCATCTTCTGCATTATACGGTGCAAATGCATTTAATGGTATTATGTTTATGACAAGTAGAAGCCCTTTTGATGATCAAGGAATTAGTTTTTCTTTAAAAACAGGTATTACAAGTCAAGAAGCAGCAGGAAACAATAATTTTTA
>CAZCHR010000062.1:11422-13355 GCA_964498665.1 uncultured Tenacibaculum sp.
GCAGCTTTAGATAAAGTTACAGATGATCCAGATTTAACAACCGGAGCTAAATTTAAAGATAACACAAAGTTATATCATGCTGATGCAAATTTAAACTTAAGAGATTATATTGATTGGGCTGAAGTTCAAGTTGGAGGTTCTTATAGAGAGTATGTATTAAATTCTGGGGGAACAATTTTCACTGATGCTAAAGGACCAATTAGATATGATGAATATGGATTGTATACGCAGATTCAAAAGAAAATGATGGATGATCGCTTAAAAGTAACAGCATCTGCTCGTTATGATAAAGCGCAAAATTTTAAAGGAAATGTATCTCCTCGTTTATCTTTAGCTTATGCTGCAGGTGAAGATAAAAATCATAATTTTAGAGCTTCTGTACAAACAGGTTTCCGTAACCCAACAACACAAGATCAATATATTGGTTTAGATGCAGGTTCAGCAATATTAATTGGTACTGCTCAAGACAATTTAGATAGGTATGTATCAAATCCTTTTCCAACTACTTTAGACCCATCAGCTGTAGGGTATTTAAATGCAACTTACGGTACTAATTTAGGACAAACTGCTACTTTAACTGGTGCTCAAGCATTTAATAATTCTTGGACTTTATCTTCATTACAAGCTTTTTTAGCAGGTGGAGGAGTTAATCCAGCTTTATTAGAAAAAGCTAATGTTGATTTTGTAAAACCAGAAAAAGTTACTGCTATTGAATTAGGGTATAGAGGTGTAATTGAGGGTGTCTCAATAGATCTTAGTGGTTATTATAATATGTATGAAGATTTTATTGCTTCTGAAACTGTAATAGCTCCTTTGTATGGAAAAGCAGATTTAACTGATGTTGTAAATTTAGCTCCATTAGGTGGTCCAGCAGCTTTACCTCTAGGTATGTTTGCTTTATCTAACGGACATTTTAAACCAGTTCAATTTGATAGTAATTCAGATGCAGATATTAATTCTTATGGAGCTTCTATTGGTTTAAATACTAAAGTTCTTAATGGTTTTAATGTAGGATTAAACTATACATGGTCTAAATTTGATTTTGATAAATCTAGTGATCCTGATTTTGAAGCAGGATTTAATACTCCTGAACATAAAGTAAAATTACAATTTGGAAAATCTAATTTATTCAAAAACTTTGGATTTAATATAAATGCTAGATGGCAAGATGAATTCTTATGGGAATCTTCTTTCTTTGATGGTATGGTTGATGCAAGAACTGTTGTTGATGCTCAAATTAATTATACTGTTCCTTCTTGGAAATCTACTTTTAAATTAGGTGGAGCAAATTTAGGAGGTAAAGAGTATTTTAGTGCACCAGGTGTTGGTGGTACAGGATCTCAATATTTTGTTTCTTGGACAATAAACAATTAAAATAAAATTTATTTTATATAAAAAAGGCAACCATTTATGGTTGCCTTTTTAATTTTAGATTTGTATTTATTTAATAATTTAGATATTTTTCTTAGCGTTATTTTCCATAATATACTTTTTATATTTTCCGTCTCTGTACCTATAATATATAAATAGCGGCATCAATATAAAAGACATATACATAACTCCTAAACCCATTACAATTTGAGCTTTTGAGTGTTCTGTATTAAGTAAATAAGCTCCAATAATCATCCAAATTAAAAAGACGATGAATAATATTTTTAAAAGTAGTTTCATTTATATGAATTTAGATTACAAAAATAAAAAAACCTATCATGTAAATATGATAGGTTTTTTAGTTTAATACATTTTATGATTACATTTTCATTAACCAAGAACGAACATCTACTTCTTGTTTAATAATTGCGCTCAATTCTGATATTGCAACACGTTTTTGCTCCATAGTATCTCTATGACGAATTGTAACAGTATTATTCTCTTTAGTATCATGATCAACTGTAATACAAAAAGGAGTTCCATTAGCGTCTTGACGACGATA
>CAZCHR010000063.1:0-13003 GCA_964498665.1 uncultured Tenacibaculum sp.
AACTACCCATAAATAAGAGTTTGATTTACCACTTCCGCCAACAGTAGTAAACATTCTATCCCAACGAATTGATTTTATTTTGTCTCCTAAATTAAAAATAGAAATATTAGGGTCCCAACTTAACCAAATCATAACAGGTTTACCAACAACATGATCAAAAGGTACATATCCCCAGCTTCTAGCATCTAAAGAACGCTGACGATTATCTCCCATCATCCAGTAATAATCTTGCTTAAATGTATAACTAGTTGATTTTTTTCCATTGATGTAAATGTTGTCACCAAAAATAGTTAAATCATTATGTTCGTACCTTCTGATAATTTGTTCGTAAAAAGAAATTGTATTTTTGTTTAAAGCTACAGTAACATCTTTTTTGGGAATATATATAGGTCCGAAATTATCATTCGACCAAGCGTATCTTGGATTATGAGGAAAAATAGTTTTATCATAATTTCCTTTAGGTTGTAGTTGCTTTTCAATGCTTTTTACAATAGGGTTTTTAGAAATTAAAGCAGCTTCTTCATCAGTAAGATTTAAATAATATTTACCGTCTTTAGTCATTCCACCTTCTCTTAGGTTATATCTTTTTATAGCTCCTTGAGAGAATTTTTCACCATTTGTATCAACTAAAAAATGCCATTGTGGTTTCGCTCTATCAGGTAAAACAGTTTTTTTACCATTAATAAACACATAACCATCTCTAACTTCTAAACTATCTCCTGGTACTCCTACAGCTCTTTTTACATAGTTAGTTCTTTTATCAATAGGTTTATAGGTTGCTTTTCCTGATTTATCACCCCACATTAAAGCAAGTGTATCAGAAGGCCAACTAAATACAACAATATCGTTACGCTTAATTTTCTGAAAGCCAGGTAAACGCATATATGGTAACGATAATTTATTAAGAATACCGTTTTTGTTTTTATCATCAGATAAAAATGATTTAGCTCCTAAACCAGGAATTGTATCATGAGCCATTGGAGCTGCAATAGCTGTGCTAGGGATACGAGCTCCATAGTGAAACTTACTTACAAATAAATAATCACCAACTAATAAACTTTTTTCTAAAGAAGACGTAGGTATCGTATAAGGTTGCATGAAATAAGTATGCACTAAAGTTGCAGCGATAATAGCAAAAGCAATTGAACTTACCCATTCACCTAGGTCAGATCTAGGTTGCAAACTTCTATTTTCAATATAAGAAGTATCTGTAAGGTAGTTTATGTAAAATATATAAAAGCCTAAAGTGAAGATTGCTAAAAGGGTATCTTTTTTTTGATTAAAACCAAAACTTCTACAGGTTTCTACCCAAATAATTGGAAACATCAGTAGATTTATTATAGGGATAAACAGAAGAATAGTCCACCATTTTGGTCTATTTATTATTTGCATTAAAACAACTGCATTATATATTGGTATTGCAGCTTCCCATGCTTTTCTTCCTGCTTTGATATATAGTTTCCAAGTTCCTAAAAAGTGAATAACCTGAATTATTAAGAAGAATAAAAACAATTCTGTAAATGTCATAATGTATATTTTTGTTTCCTTTATAAGGAGTAAAATTCAATATTATTTGTATCAATTATATAAGAGTTGTTACGTTATTAACCTAAGTTTAACACGTCTCTCATTGTATAAACACCTGTTTTATTAATTAACCATTCAGATGCAATTACAGCACCTAAAGCAAAGCCTTGTCTGTTGTGAGCTGTATGTTTTATGTTTATAGTGTCAATTTCTGACCCATAATTTATTGTATGGGTTCCTGGTACATCAGGAGTTCTTATGGCTTTAATTGGTATAGAGTTTTCTGATGTTTTTGTATCTAAATCCCAATTTGTTTTAGAAGTATTATTTATAATACCCTCAGCTAAAGTAATAGCTGTTCCGCTTGGAGCATCTAACTTTTTTGTGTGATGAATTTCATCAATAGAAATATCATATTGATTTAATGTATTCATCATTTTTGCAAGTTGATTATTTAACTCAAAAAAAACGTTTACGCCTAAGCTAAAATTAGAAGCATAAATAAAAGCTCCTTTTTTAAGTTTACATAATTCAACAATGTCATTATATTTATCTAACCAACCAGTAGTTCCAGAAATAACAGGAATGTTGTTATTTATACAGTTGCTAATGTTTTTATAAGCAGAGTTAGGTATGCTAAAGTCTATAGCGATATCAGTTTTGGTAATATCATACTCTTCTTTCCCTGAAGTTTTAATAACAACTTCATGACCTCTTTGTAAAGCAATTTTTTCAATTTCTTTACCCATTCTACCATAACCTAGTAAGGCAATTTTCATTTTAAAAAGAATATTTAAATGTTAACCCAAGTTTAGGAGCTTCAACAAGCATAGGGTCTGTTTTAATCATTGGGTTTATTGATAAGCTATCATCTGTATCAAATTGAAGTAAATGGGCATTTACGCTTGCCTCTACAATTTGTAAAACATATAATAAAATACCAGTTAAAAGAGATAAGTCTCTGTTTTTGCGTAATGTTTTTTGTGCGGTTTCTAATCCAGAATCTGAAATTAAAGTATTACCGTTTTCATCTGTAAATTCGTCTCTTAACCCTTGTTTACGCAGTTTAAAAGCTGTTCTGAAGCGATCATATTCGTTGCTGTTTTTAACATAAAAATAGGTAGGAATAGCAATGGCTCCCCAAACAATTGGAGTTTTCCAGTATTTTTTATTATAAATTTGCCCTCCTCCAGGGAAAATAGCTGAATAAAACGCAGCTTTCGATGGTGAAAGTGGGTTGTATTTTTCACTACCAAACTTTAATTGTTTAGCTCTAACAGCAGTTGAGTCTTTTTGAGCAGATAAGTTTTGGTATAAAAAAAAACTACAGAAAACTAATATGATAATGCGAATATTCACTTATTTTAATAAGTTTTTAATGCGATTAAAATCTTCTTCTGAATGAAAAGGAATCGAAATTTTTCCTTTTCCACGATTATTAACACTAACATCAATCTTATGTCCAAAATAATCGCTAAAATCTTTTACGCTTTCAGATATAAAACTAGGTAAAGCTTTCTTTTTAGAAGCTTTGGTAATTGTACCTGTTTTTAAGGCTTTTACTAACTCTTCTGTCTGACGAACAGATAGTTTATCGCGAACAATTTTTTCGTAAATGTTTAATTGATCAGAATTACTATCAACGCTAATTAAAGCACGACCATGTCCCATAGAAATAAAACTATCTCTCATTCCTGTTTGAATAATAGGGTCTAATTTTAATAAACGAAGATAATTTGTAACTGTAGATCTTTTTTTACCAACACGTGTACTTAATTCTTCTTGAGTTAACTGAATTTCATCAATTAAACGTTGGTAAGAAAGTGCTACTTCGATAGGATCAAGGTTTTTACGTTGAATGTTTTCAACCAATGCCATTTCTAACATTTCTTGATCGTTAGCTAAACGAATATATGCTGGTACAGTTTTGTTGCCAATTAATTTAGAGGCTCTAAAACGACGTTCTCCAGAAACCAATTGAAATTTATTGTTAGAAAGTTTTCTAACGGTAATTGGTTGTATAACACCAAGTTCTCGAATTGAATTAGCTAATTCATGTAAGGCTTCTTCGTCAAAATAGGTTCTAGGTTGGTATGGGTTTACTTCAATAGAACTTAATTCAATTTCAATAATGTTACCTACTAATTTATCAGCATTTTTGTCTTCTGCTGAATTTACTTCTGCAGTTTCAGTTAATAAAGCTGACAAACCTCTACCTAAAGCTCGTTTTTTAGTTGCTTTTGCCATTTACAGTAATTATACGTTTTTAGTTAATATTTCGTTTGCCAAATTTAAGTAATTTACAGCTCCTTTACTGGTTGCATCGTATGAAATTATACTTTCACCATAACTAGGTGCTTCACTTAAACGAATATTTCTGTGAACAATTGTTTCGAAAACCATTGAACTAAAGTGTTTGCGAACTTCTTCAACTACTTGATTTGATAATCGTAAACGAGAATCGAACATGGTTAATAGTAATCCTTCAATATCTAAATCAGGATTATGAATTTTTTGAACACTCTTAATGGTATTTAATAGTTTTCCTAAACCTTCTAAAGCAAAATATTCACATTGTATAGGGATAATAACAGAATCGGCAGCAACTAAAGAGTTTAAGGTAATTAAACCTAAAGAAGGTGCACAATCAATTAAAATATAATCATAATTATCTTTAATTTCATTTAAAGCTTTTTTAAGCATGAACTCTCTCTCTTGCTTGTCAACAAGCTCTATTTCAATAGCTACTAAATCAATATGAGCAGGGATTAAATCAACATTAGGAGAGTCTGTTTTAAGTACAGTTTCTTTAGCAGAAACAGTATGTTCTAAAACTTGATAAGTTCCTAGTTCAATACTTTCAACGTCTAATCCTAAACCAGAAGTTGCATTTGCTTGTGGATCGGCATCAATTAATAATACTTTTTTCTCTAAAACACCTAATGAAGCTGCTAAGTTTACTGTTGTAGTAGTTTTACCAACTCCACCTTTTTGATTTGCGATTGCAATAATTTTACCCATTATCTCTTGAAAGTTTGAAAAAGGTAAATTTACAATTATTTATCATTTTTGAAAGCGAAAGATGTTAACAAAAAAGAATAATGTTATTATTAGCTGTGTTTTAAGAAAATATAGAAGAATTCAACTTTTTATAGTTAAGTCTTTGTTTGCGTTTCTTTAATAAAAAAGACCGTTTAAATTTAATTTAAACGGTCTTTTTTATATTGTCTTTTAAAGTTTAACTATTCAGCATAACAGGCATTACTAGCATTGTTACTTGTTCACCATCATCAGTTCCATCAATCGGAGTTAAAATTCCTGCTCTGTTTGGTAGACTCATTTCTATTAAAACGTCGTTTGCGCTTAAATTGTTTAACATTTCACTTAAAAAACGAGAGTTAAATCCGATTTGCATATCATCACCTTGATAATCACAATTTAAACGTTCATCAGCTTTGTTAGAGTAATCTAAATCTTCAGCAGAGATGTTTAACTCAGTTCCAGCCATTTTTAAACGAATCTGATGTGTAGTTTTACTAGAGAAAATAGAAACACGTCGAACAGAGTTTAAAAAAGAGGCTCTGTCTACAGTAAGTTTATTAGGGTTTTCTTTAGGGATTACAGCTTCGTAATTTGGATATTTACCATCAATTAAACGGCATACTAAAACTACATTATCAAAAGTAAATTTAGCATTTGTGTCGTTGTATTCGATAGTAACGTTATTGTCTGATCCTCCTAAAATACCTTTTAATAAGTTTAAAGGTTTTTTAGGCATGATAAATTCTGCTGATTTATCTGCAGTAACATCAGTACGTGTGTATTTTACTAATTTATGAGCATCTGTAGCAACAAAGGTTAGTTCTTTTGAGTTAAACTGAAAGAATACACCACTCATTACCGGTCTTAAATCATCATTTCCTGCAGCAAAAATCGTTTTAGAAATAGCTGTAGCTAATATATGAGAAGGAATTTCTGTGCTACTAGGAGATGGTAATTCAACAGCTTTAGGGAATTCTTCTCCGCTAAAATAAGCCATGTCATATTTTCCTTGCTCAGAAATAATTTCAATAGTACTGTCGCTTTCAGCTTTAAAAGTTAAAGGCTGTTCAGGAAACGTTTTTAAAGTGTCTAGTAATACACGAGCGTTAATAGCTATTGCGCCTGTATCTGTACTTTCAACTTCAACTACCGATGACATTGTTGTTTCAAGGTCTGATGAAGATATTTTAAGTTCATTGTTGGTCAACTCAAACAAAAAGTTGTCTAAAATTGGTAATGTGTTATTGCTGTTAATAACCCCTCCTAAAACCTGTAGTTGTTTTAATAATTGAGAGCTAGATACGATAAATTTCATTTAGTATAGTTCTATTTATTAGATTTACAAATATATCTTAATTTGATGATTTTAAAAATAATTTTTTTATGGCATAAAAAAGTTTAATTAAACAGGTAATTTAATTGAATTGTACCATAAATATTTCCTTTAGGAACTCTTAAACTTTTTAACTTTTTAGTGTGGTAATTAATTGCGTAGCCAAAATTAAATCTGTTTAATGTAAATCTAATTCCTATTTCGGTAGTGAACTTTAGGGGTTCTAGTTCGAATGTTATAGGACTTGATTTATTAAGGAAACTACCTTGTATAGTTGCGTCGTATAATATGTAATGAAACATTGGTTTTATGTAAATAAATGATTCTGCCTTATTATTAAAATTAGTTGACTTGTTATTTAAGCTTCCATTAAAAGCAATTGAGTTTATAATATTTTGTAAGGGTTTTAGTCCCAATCGCCCATAGAAGCCTGTTGTGAAATCAGTGTGAACTGTTCCTAGTTTAATATTGTTAACCCAATTAATGTCTAGAGAATTGTTTCTTGCTATTTTTTTGATATAATTGGCGTTAAAGTTTAAGGCAAAAGCGTTTTTTATTTGATATTTCCACCCAATAGCTCTTTTAAAACCGTAAATATCGTGTACTAAATCTTGAAGCTCTCTAGCTAAAGCTGAGGAGCCTATTGTTCCTATTTGTAAAGAGGTGTTTAAGATTGATTCATTTTGGTAATAATTACTGACAGAAAACTTTCCGAATAAATAACCAGCAAAAGGTCGGTCATGATTTCCATGTAATTCTACAGTTGCTTTAAAAGGAGTGTACATTTGATGCCCTAATTGAACCTCATATATTTTTTTTTCTGTTTTTTTTGAGCTTTTTTCAACTAGGTAGCGATAGGTGAAAAACATGCCGTTTGTGTAGTATCGATCTCGGAAGGTTGAAGTATAGAGATCATTATCATTTAAAAAGCTAAATTCTTTACTGAATCTTCTTTGAGAAAACACATTTATAGAGAGTAAGATAAATAAAAAGCAAATGTTTTTTTTCATAGGAGCTAATATCGTCTTATTTTAGCAAAAGTCAGGGTTAAAATTTTGATAAAAGTCACTCTTTAAATTTATGAAAGAAAAAAAGTTAAAACTTACGATAGATGATTTTGAAAGTGTGTCAACAAATGATGAACTTTTAAAACTTATTAAAGAGAAGGGTATTTCAATTGAAAAAGTTCAAATGAATTTGAAGTATGAAAATGAACTTAAAAAGCTTCAAGTAGAGTTGGTTAAGTTACAGCAATGGGTGGCGAAAACAAATAAAAGAGTTGCAGTTGTTTTTGAGGGGAGAGATGCTGCAGGAAAAGGAGGGAGTATCCGTCGTTTTATGGAGCATTTAAACCCGAGGTCTATGCGTTTAGTGGCATTAAATAAACCTACTGAAGTAGAAAAGGGGCAATGGTATTTTCAACGATATATTAAAGAATTGCCAAATCCTGGAGAAATTGTTTTTTTTGATCGTAGTTGGTATAATAGAGCGGTTGTAGAACCAGTTATGGATTTTTGTACCAAAGAAGAATATAAAACTTTCTTATTGCAAGTTCCAGAATTTGAGCACATGTTATATGAAGATGGTGTAATGATAATTAAATTTTGGTTGTCGATTTCAAAAGAAGAGCAATTGAGGCGTTTTGATGCTAGAAATGATAACCCTTTAAAAAGATGGAAATTTAGTCCTGTTGATAAAAAAGGGCAAGAGTTGTGGGAAAAGTATACTTTTTATAAGGATGAAATGTTTAGTAAAACACATACTACTTATAGTCCTTGGATTGTTGTAAAAACTAACGATAAAAAAAAGGCAAGAGTGGAGTGTATTCGCCATGTATTATCTCAATTTAATTATGAGGGTAAAGAAGAGTCCCAGACAATGATAAGTCCAGATCCGAATATTGTAATGCGTTATTATCGTTCATTAAAACAGTTAGATTAAAGATGGAGAAATTAACTCAAAGAGATGTTGATAAGTTGAATTCTAAAAAAGGTTTAAAGGCTCTTTTGTCTAAGCCTTTTAATTTAGAAAGAGCTATTCGTTATGTAGATTATGAGCGTAAGTTAAAAAAATTACAGGTAGAATTAATTAGACTACAAACATGGTCTATTCAAAATAATGAACGTATAATAGTGATTTTTGAAGGAAGAGATGCTGCCGGAAAAGGAGGTGCTATTCGTAGAATTACGGAGCGTATTAATCCACGTCATATGCGTATTGTTGCATTGCCAAAACCAGATCAAGATCAAAGGACTCAATGGTATTTTCAGCGTTATGTAGAGCGGTTTCCTAAGGCGGGAGAGGTTGTTTTTTTTGATCGTAGTTGGTATAATAGAGCGGTAGTTGAGCCTGTAAACGGATTTTGTTCTGAGGAGGAGTATCAAGTATTTATGAATCAAGTAAATGATTTTGAGCGTATGATTTTAGAGTCAGGTATTAGGTTGGTTAAAATTTATATGTCTATTAATAAAAAAGAACAAGCGAAACGGTTTAACGATATAAAAAATGATCCATTAAAACAGTGGAAAATGACTCCAGTTGATGAAAAAGCTCAGGAGTTATGGGATGAGTATACAAAGTATAAAAGAGCTATGTTTTCTAAAACTAATACTGAAAAATCACCATGGAAAATTATTCGAGCTAACAGAAAAACGATCGCTCGAGTTGATGTAATTAATCATATTTTAAAAAGTATTCCTTATGATAAAAACACTGAGGTTTAGTTTTAAATATAGCTTTTTACTTGTTCGAAAATAAGATAAATCTCAGCAGCAATTTGTTTACTAGTTTGTAAATAAGTTTCTTGAGTTAAATCAGTATTGTCAGATTTTTTAGGGTCTGAATAAGGTAGGTGGAAACGCTCTATTGAGTCTGGTATAAAAGGGCAGTTTTCATCAGCACTATCACAGGTTGTGATTGCTATGTAAGGATAGTTGTTTTGAGGGTTGTCGTAAAGTTTTGAAAACCCTAAAATTGATTTTTTTGTATCTTTAAAAGAAATTAAATAACGAGGGTTTTGATGAGAGAAATCTACGACATTAAATTCAAAGCCTGTTTTTTGTAAATTTTTAACGGTGTTTCTGTGAAATGAAGTAGTTTCTGTTCCTCCTGAATATGTATAGATATTGGTTAGGTTAAAATATTCAATAGCAAAAAAACTCCAAACTTGAGCAAACTGACTTCTGCGAGAATTATGAGTGCAAATAAAATTTAAATTAATTTTATCTCTATCTAAATATTCATCAATAATTGTCGATGCAATTTTAGTGAGTAAAGTTTTTCTTTCGTTTGTTATAACGATTTCTTTTATTGCTTCTTCAAAGAATGTTTTTGTATTAATATTTTTAGTGTTTATCATTTATTTACAGTTCATTTGCAGTGCAAAAATACAAGCTAACATTTAAAGTGTTAATTAAATAAAGGTTAAGGATGTGTTTAGAAATCGGTAATAAAGTGGCTGTCATTGATGCTAATATTAAGGGAGTTATAACTAGAATAAAAAATGAGGTTTTTTATGTTAAAGATTCCGAAGGTATGGAGTATGGTTTTCTTAAGTCTGAATTGGTAAAGTTAGGTGAGGAACAAAAAGAGTTAAGTAAATACTTAAATATAGGTAACCCTTTGTTGAAAGAAAAGGTTCAGCAAAAAAGTAGAAAGAAAAAATCAGCTTTTATTAAGAGTAAAAATGAAGTTGTAATGGAGGTGGATTTACATGCTGAGAAGCTATTGAAGTCAACTCGTGGGATGGATAGTTATGATATATTATCTAAACAATTAGAAACAGCTAAGTATAAATTAGAATATTGTGTTTCTAAAAGAATTTCAAAATTAGTTTTAATTCATGGTGTTGGTGAGGGGATTTTAAAAACGGAGTTATATTCAATGTTAAATAATTATCCTGTAAAATATTATGATGCATCTTATCAAAAATATGGTCTTGGTGCGACTGAGGTTTATGTTTATCAGAATGGTATTTAATCGTATTTTTGCTTTATGAAATCTGTATATTTAGATAATGCTGCAACTACACCAATGTTGCCAGAGGTAATTGATGTAATGCATAAATCTATGCAAAATAATTTTGGGAATCCGTCTTCAATTCATCAATTTGGTAGAAAAGCAAAGGTGGCTTTAGAAGCAGCTAGAAAAAACATAGCAAAACATTTTAATGTAACTGCAAGTGAAATTATTTTCACAGCAGGAGGTACGGAGGCTGATAATTTGGTGCTTTATAATGCTGTGTTGAATTTAGGTGTAAAAAGAATAATTACTTCAAGAATAGAGCATCAAGCGGTGTTAAAAACTGTAACTTATTTACAGGAGGAGTATGGGGTAGAGGTTGATTATGTTAGGGTAGATAGTGATGGGGATGTTATATTAAGTGAGTTAGATTTTGTTTTACAAGGTTCTGAGGAGAAGACGTTGGTGAGTTTAATGTATGTAAATAATGAAATAGGAAATATCTTACCTATTGATAAAGTTGCTGAAATATGTAAAAAAAATCAAGCTTATTTTCATTCAGATACAGTTCAGGCAATAGGGCATTATCAAATAGATTTAAAGAAAATACCTGTTGATTTTATAGTAGCTAGTGCACATAAATTTCATGGTCCTAAAGGTGTAGGGTTTGCTTATGTAAAGAAGGGTATTTCTATTAAGCCTATTTTTCATGGAGGAGGTCAAGAAAGAGGGGGTAGATCAAGTACTGAAAATGTTCATGCTATATTAGGTATGGAAAAAGCTCTGAGTTTGTCTCTTTTAAATTTAACAGAAGATAGAATTCATATAGAGAAGGTTAAACAATACCTAATTAAGGAGTTGAAAAATTCTATTAATACAATAGAGTTTAATGGTAATTCTAATGATATGCAAAAAAGCAGTTATACAATATTGAATGTGCGTTTTCCGATAGAAGATAAAATGCTAACTTTTAATTTGGATTTAAAGAGAATAGCTGTTTCTGGAGGAAGTGCATGTCAGAGTGGTTCAAGTAAAGGTTCGCATGTTTTAAAATGTTTTTTGAAAGCGAATGAATATAAAAAAACATCAGTTCGTTTTTCTTTTAGTAAACTTACTACGTTTGATGAGGTAGATTTTTTGATAAATGAGATGAAAAGCTTAAATAAAGCCTTTTAGAGGGTGGTTTATTGAGATTCATGCAAACCATTTTGTTTTTTTTAAAAAAGCTTAAAAGTCTTTATTTTGTTTAGGTAATATTGTTTTTGCTTATAGTGAGATTGTTTAGTATTGTTTTTTGTTATGTGTTGTTTTTTTTTGAGAAATAATGTGACAATAATAATTAAGTTTACGTCTAAATAGGTGAAGAGTAATTTTAATAATTATCTTTGTAAATCAGAGAGAAATTAAATAGTCCCCCAAACAATAGGGTGAATTTTAAATTCACTATGCTGTTTTGGGGTTAATTTTTTATAATAACTTAAGTTTTTTTCCTTTAAATTATGTATAATTATAATAATTTGTTTTCGAAAATAAATAAAACTTATGTTTTGTTTGTGTTTTTACTTTTATTTACTGTTTTATCTTTTTCACAGAGCTATACAGTTACTAAAACATATTCTGGTCCTACGGTTTCTTTTGATAACAGTTCTGGTAATTTACCAGCTGTTACTTTTACAACAGCAGATTTTCCTAACGGTTGTATTATTGAAAATGTAACAGTAACTATTAATTGGACAAAAACGGATAGGAGTTGTGCGAATCCAAGAAATGGACTCGCATATCATGATGAGACTTTTTTCTCTATTGTAGGGCCAACAAATACAGAGATTATTGCGCCAATAAACACTTGGTCTGGAGGGGTTGATATAAATAATGTCACAACAACTTTTATAGATGGTGCAGCGGCTCCATCTGGTACACCAACTAGTGGTAATTTTTCACCATCAGGGAATTTTTCTAATTATATTGGTACTAGTCCACTAGGTTCTTGGAGTTTATTTGCGGGAGATTCTGTATTTCGAGACCCTTTATGTGTTAATAGTTATTCAGTTAATATAACAGTAACAGATATTAATGCAAATGCGGGGGGTAACTTTACGATATGTTCAGATCAGAATACAGATTTATCCGCAACAGCAAATGGTACGGGGTTAACTTATGAGTGGGAAAACATAGCAACAGGTACAAATGTTGGTAGTGGTCAAAACATCTCTTTTTTATATTCAATGTCTGGTGATGCGAATGAGGTTGTAAATTATAGAGTTACAGTGACTGATGCTAATGGATGTACTGATACAGATGATGTTACGGTTACTTATAGAAGTAGTCCAAATGTTACGGTGTCTCATTTAGATAGTAATTGTAATGCAGATACTGGGTCAATTACTTTTACGTTTCCTAACAATACTAGTCGATCAAACATAGAATTCAGTAGAAACGGAGGAGTAAATTATGATTTAAATGTTTCTGATGCTGTTGGTTCTACTTCTTATACAGATTTAGCTCCAGGTAATTATGATATTTGGGTTCGTTGGGGAAATGGTCAATGTCCTATTGATTTAGGTACTGTAAATATTGGTAATTTAGCACCTCCAACCGCAGGATTAAGCAGTAGTGATGCTGATAATATTATATGTGCAGATGATAATGTTATTTTTACAGGTAGTGGAGGTGATGAATATGAATTTTTTATAAATGGAGGAAGTGTTCAGGGGCAATCTGCTGATAACACTTTTGATACATCTACGTTAATATCAGGTCAAACTGTTACAGTGAGAGTTGTAAACACAACAACAGGTTGTGATAGCACTAGTTCTGGAATTACCACAACAGTAAATCCATTACCAGCAATGCCAACAGTCACTAGTAATAGTCCAATATGTTCAGGAACTGATGCGATATTTACAATTAATGGAGATCCGGGAGATATTGTTACTTATAATACAGGAGCTGGATCTAGTTCAGTAACTATAGGGGGAGGAGGAAATGTTGATGTAATAGTGTCAGGAGTAACTTCGGATAGAACAATAAATTTAACTAACGTTAATGATGGTGTTTGTGATCGTGTCTTGGTAATAAACACAACGGTAACGGTAACACCAAACACAGAGTTAGACTTTAGTGATGCAACAATTTGTAATG
>CAZCHR010000064.1:0-12934 GCA_964498665.1 uncultured Tenacibaculum sp.
CTATTAGAGACACTATAATTTTGCACATGACTTTTATATTATTTTAATTCCAATAACTATACCTTCATTAGCACGAATATGAAAAACAGTATTATCTTCAAAAATAAAATACTGCCCTTTTACACCTACTAGATTACCTGTATAAGATTCTTCTTTTACAATGTTTAAACTTTTAGGCTTTTCAGAATATTTGTTTACTGGAAAATTAATTAAAGTTTCTTTATTGTTTTCTATAAAATATTGTTGCGCTTCTTCTGGAATGTATTTTTTTAATTTCTCTTTCCAAGAAATCAAACTTTCATCTTCAATATCGTTCTTTAACATTTTTCGCCAATTAGTTTTATCAGCTACATGCTCTTTTAAAGCTACCTCGGTAATTCCTGCTAAATATCTATTCGGAACCTCAGCAATTTCAATAGCCTCGTGCGCTCCTTGATCTATCCAACGAGTTGGTACTTGTTGTTTTCTTGTAACACCTACTTTTACATTACTTGAGTTAGCCAAATAAACAATATGTGGTTGCAATTGTACACTTTTTTCATATTCTAAATCACGATCTTCAATACCTAAATGTGCTTTACTTAATTCAGGTCTCATAATCCAATCTCCAGCATTTGGTGTTTCAAAAAAACATTTTTTACAAAATCCTTGACGGTATATTTGTTTTTCTAAATGACAATTTAAACATTCATAAGTAACAAAACTTAATTCTATTTGTTTACCTAATAACTGATTCATATTTAAAAAATCAGATTTCATATCTAAATAATATGCTACCGTGTCTAAATTTTCGGTAGCCATTTTTTTTAAAACTCCTTGGTATTGCATGTATTAAATTTTAGTACTTTTAGCTTCAACAAACTTACAGTAAAAAAATTGAAATAAGAGTTAATCTATGTCGTTTCCATTTATAAATTCTATCATCTCATGGTTTTTAAAAAAGAGAAAGCATCAAGTAGAATTATTTTTAAAATACCCTATTGATGTTCAAGATGAGTTACTAATAAAACTATTAAAAAAGGCTAAAGACACCGAGTTTGGAAAACAATATTCTTATGCTTCTATAAAAAACTATTCTGATTTCTCTACCAAAGTTCCTATCCAGAAATACGAAAGTATTGAACCTTTAATTGAGCGATGTAGAAAAGGTGAACAAAACCTATTTTGGCCTACTCCTATTCGTTGGTTTGCTAAATCTAGCGGTACAACTAATGCTAAAAGTAAATTTATACCAGTTAGTGATGAAGCCTTAGATGATTGCCATTTAAAAGCAGGAAAAGATATGCTGTGTTTATACATTAATAATAATGAAGAAACACAAATGTTTAAAGGAAAAGGACTGAAATTAGGTGGTAGCACTGCTATTTACGAAGATAACAACACACACTTTGGAGATTTATCAGCAATTATTACTGAAAACTTACCTTTTTGGGCAGATTTTAGTTCTGCTCCTAGTTCTGAAGTTTCTTTAATGGCAGAATGGGAAACTAAAATGGAAGCTATTATTGATGAAACTATCAACGAAAACATTACAAGTTTAGTTGGTGTACCTAGTTGGATGTTAGTTTTACTAAATCGTGTTTTAGAAAAAACTGGAAAAGACAATATTCTTGAAGTTTGGCCCAATCTAGAAGTATATTTTCATGGTGGCGTTAACTTTAATCCATATAGAGAACAGTATAAAAAACTGATTCCAAAAAAAGACTTTAAATATTACGAAACCTATAACGCTTCTGAAGGTTTTTTTGGAATTCAAGACAAAAACAACTCTGACGAATTACTTTTAATGCTAGATTATGGAATTTTTTATGAGTTTATTCCAATGAACCAATATGACGGTGAAAAGTCTATTGCTATTCCTCTATCAGAAGTAAAAAAAGATGTTAATTACGCTGTTGTAATAACTACCAATGGTGGTTTGTGGCGTTATTTAATTGGAGACACTGTTAAATTCACATCTTTAAAACCGTATCGTGTTAAAATTACGGGTAGAACAAAACATTTTATTAATGTTTTTGGAGAAGAACTAATCATAGAAAATGCCGAGGAAGCACTAAAATTAGCTTGCGAAAAAACAAACTCGTTAATAAAAGACTATACTGTTGGTCCTATTTTTATGAAAGATAATAAAAGTGGTTCGCATGAATGGATTATTGAGTTTGTGAAAACGCCACATAATATTGAATATTTTACCGAGTTATTAGATAACGCATTAAAATCTATAAACTCAGATTACGAAGCCAAACGCTATAATAATATGACATTAACAATGCCTAAAGTTAATATTGCTAGAGATGGTTTGTTTTATGATTGGTTAAAAGAAAAACAAAAATTAGGTGGTCAACACAAAGTACCTCGTTTATCTAACTCTCGCTGGTTTGTTGATGAATTATTAGCACTATAATTATGAAATTATTCTTAGAAAAAAATTCTGAATTACTACAAGAAACTCCTGAATTAATAGAAGATATACAACATATAATGGAGTTTGAATCTTACCCTAAACATCATATTTTACATGAAGCAGGTGCTGTTTGCGATCATATGTACATAATTGTATCTGGTATTGCTAGGGTATTTTATTATAAAGAAGATAAAGATGTAACAGTTCATTTTTCTTCAGAGCAAGAAAGTATTACTTCTATAGATAGCTTTATTCAACGAAAAAAAAGTAAGTATAATATCGAAGCTCTTGAAGATTTAGAAGTTTTAAAAGTAACACATTCAAATTTAGAAAACCTGTTTGAATCTAATCCAAAATACGAACGTTTTGGTCGTCTTTTTTTACAACAAATTTATATCGATTTAGTAGAACGAATTGATGACTTACAATTACACACAGCTCAAGAACGTTATCAAATTTTATTAGATAAAAAACCTAACTTATTTTTACGTGTTTCTGCAAAACATATAGCTTCTTATTTAGGAATGACAGCTGAAACATTTAGTAGAATTAGAGGTAAATAGTCTTTCTTGACAATTGTCAAGAAGATTTAAGAAGCTACAAAATATCTTTGTATTATAATTAATATACAGATGACAATAGCACAATCATTACAAAATTTTTATACAGAAAACAACTTTGCAAAAGACGGAGGGGAAAGCGAAAAAACATTTGCTTTAAAGTTTAAACTTTTTACTTTAAACTTACCTAATTCTCAATTCAGAAAAGATGTAATTCATATTCATGACATTCAGCATATTTTATATAATTGCGATACTACTTGGAAAGGAGAATCTTTTATAGCAGGATGGGAAATAGGCACAAAAATGTGGAAACATCTTCCTATTGGAATGATGAGCTTATGGGCTATGGGATTTTCATTTTTAAATTACCCTAAAGAAGTTTTTAAAGGATATAAAGCTGGTTTAAAATGTAAAGGTATAATTGATTTAAAATTATCTAAAACAGAGCTTTTACACTTATCTGTTGATGAATTAAAACAGCTTATTACTAAAAAGAACCCCATTAAAATGAATGGATTTCAATGGGTCATTTTTAGTTTTTGGATACTTGTAAGTGAAATCATTTTTCTGTTTCCTTTTTTACTACTTATTGTTGCTTTATTTTTCAGTTAATATTCTAATAGGTAATTGATATTGAGTACTAACAGGAATTCCTCTTTTTATTCCAGGTGAAATTTGAGGTAAATCTTTTATCGCTTTCTTTATTAGACTATCTAGCTTGGGAAAATTATTTTTTAACATCTTAGTCGATGAAGTGTTTAAAAATGTAAAATAACCTTTATTATTTATTAATACATTTACTATAATTACCTCATCAATAAAGTTTTCAGTTATAAACTTATGGCGTTTTAAATCAACCGAAATTCGTTGTTGAATTTCGGTTCTAAAACAATTTGTTTTTTTCTTACCTAAAAGGTTTTTGCAGTTATCAAAAGACGGAGAAATATCAACTTTTGTAAAATCTATAATAGTATCTTTTACATCATTATTTTGAGTAGTTGAAAAGTAATTACATGAAATACATGTAAAAGCTAGTAAAATAAAAACAACATACCAAAACCTCATCTACTTGATTTTTAGATGAAAATACAAAAAAATGGTTTATTCTAATATTTCTCCTTTCATGAAATAATATTTTTTAATTTCTTTCAATCTAGATTTTACATGATTAGTTAATAAAGTATCTTTTCTTTCAAATTTACTCATGTAATTATTATAAAGTTTATAAGCTATTTTTTTTTCTTTATAAAAATTCTCTGACGTATTTGCTAACTGATATAACGCTCTATAGTTTTTATGATTTTCTTTTACAGCATCTTTAAAAAACTCTAATGCTTTTTTCGTATTATTAGTTTTCAAATTGATATATCCCATTCCGTAGTACCCTTTATCTCTTGGTTCTTTACCTGTAAAAACAGACATTAAGTACATAAACTCTCCACTTTTAAAATCTTTCTTTTCTAAAGCAATGTCTCCTAAATATTCATATGACTTATGATCAGATTGATCAATCTTTAACGCCTTTTTAAAATATACTTTTGCGCTATCAAACTCTTTAAGCTTAAAAAATGTTCGTCCAAGCATTTTTTGTGTATAAAATTCTTTAGACTGAATAGAATCTAGTTTTTTTAATCTATCAATAGCTTCTTTATATTTTTTACTTAAAAATAATCTATTAATTTTTAACTTGTTTAGTTTTACATGATTCGGTTTTACTTCTAATCCTTTATTAATAAAAATATTGGTAGAATCTTTATCTCTTAAAAACACATATACTTTTGCTAATTGATGAATTGCTTTTATATGTTCATTATCATATTGATATGCTTTTAAAAAACTATCAATCTTAGGGTTTCTCTTTTTTAACATTGCGTAAGCAACTCCTAACTGATAATGGTAGTTAGCATTCGTTTGATCTTTTTTTATTAATAATTCAAAAACTTTTTTAGCTTTTAAAGCCTTCTTTGTTTGTAAATACATTTTACCCAACTGATAATTAATTAGTAAATTATCGTTGTCTTTTTCTATAAGTCTTTCGAAAATTGATATTGCTTTCTGTAACTTTTTTTGTTTTTGATATGCTTTTCCTAAACTAACTTTAGTCGCATAATCATCTTTTAGCTCTAAAGCTTGTTCGTAATGTTTTGCTGCTTTTTTATAATTATCTATCGATGCATAAATTTTAGCAGTTTTTACATTAGTTTTAAATGTTGATGGCAACTTTTTAAGTTGAACTAAAGCCTTTTTATAACGACCAATAGTTAACAAACTATCAATAGATTTAAAAGCCGAAGTCTGAGCTTCGGCTTTTATGAATCCAATTATTAAAGCAATAATTAAAATTCTCTTTTTCATATAATTTTAATATTTATTTGACAACCAAGTCATAATATTTAATAACAATTTATAATTCTCTTCTGCACCTTTAGCGTTCATTCCTACTTTAAATTGATTTCTTCCTGCTAATTGAGCAGTAAACATTGCTGCTTCACCAAAGAATGCAATTTTACCTTTTCCGAATTTCATAATAGCGCCTTGTGATAATCCTTTTGCTGAAAAGTTTTTTGTTTTCTCAGAAAATCGCCACATCGTATCTGGTAAATGTACTCGCATTTTCTCGTTTGTTTTTAAAATTGAAATTGCTTTATTCGGAATCTTAAACGCTTGACCTGTAAAAGTTTTAATCAATTCAATTTTTTCATACGCATTATTGCCATTTATAATTTTGTGATTCCCTAACGAAGATTTTTGATTAGAAAAATCAAATATTCCTCTTCGGTTTTCATCAAACAAAAAACTATCATAAAAAGTAAATCCAAATGCCTTTGCTAATTTTTCACTTGCACCAGCAAAAGGCATATGATCTGCTATTAAAAATAAAGAACCTCCTTTTTTAACCCAGCTTTTTACAGCTTTTATTTCTTCTTTACTAAAAGCACTTGGTGTTGGCACTACAAAAGGACCTCTAGCATTTTCAACTAGAGCATTTGATATTACCAATACTTTTATTCTTTCTAAACTTTTTTTAGAAAACTTTTCTGTAAAGCCTTTTATTTTATAACCTGCTTGACTTAAAACATTTGCAAATGGTTTAAATCGATTATCTTTTGTATGAAAGTTATTATGAGCCTCGTCAATATACACCTCAATATTCATTTCTCTTTTCTGAATACTTGGCTTATATAATGTATCTGCTACTTGCTGTGCAATACCAGATATATTTATACATAATAACAGTGCTATTATAATATACCTCAACTTAGTTTATATTAAATGTAATTGGTAATGTATAACCTACTTTTACTTTTTTACCTTTATGTTCTCCTGGTTTCATTTTAGGTAATTTTTCAGCTACTCGAATAGCTTCTTCTTTTAATTTTGGATGAGGTGCACGTGCTTTAATGTCGATAATACTTCCGTCTTTATCTATTTTAAACTGTACATAAATTCGTTTTTCACCTGGTTTTAAGCCTAAAGTATTTGTTAATTTTGAATCAAAATTTTCTTGTACGAGTTTTGTTAAGCTTAAATTTAAACACTTTTTATCTCCATCTTCACAACCTGGAAATGTAGGTGTTTTTTCTACTACTGCGAAAGGAATATTTTCTTCATATATTTTTTCAGTTTCATCTACTACATCTATTTTAACAATATCAAAAACAATTATTCTTCTATTATTAAAACCTTCATGGATTTTAAAGTTTAATGGAGATTTTTTAGATTCTAATCTGTTTTTTAATTCTAAATACTCTTCTTTTTCTTTAAGTGTAAGATCATTGATTGTTAATTCTTTTGTATTAATTCCTTTTCCTCCCAAATAAACATCCATATAACTACTTTCAGGAGCTATACTTGGTTCTTTTTCTAAATCAGTATAAACTTTTCTTTTTTCTTTTTTTTGCTCAACTAAAGTTTTCTCGTTTTCAGAACATGAAGTATAAAATACCATACTAGCCAGTAACGGAATCAGTAATAAATACTTTAACTGTTTAATTTCTTTCGATTTCTTTTTCGTCATCATAATAACTCTTTTTTTTATTAATGAATGTTTATAAAATTGATTAATAAATGAAATACTCTCTACCTGAAAAATATCAGAGAGTAAATTATTAATGTAATTTTCTTTTATAGCTGATTTACTTACTACTTCATCAGAAATATATTCATGTACTAATGAAATTCTATTTTGGTATACATACACCATTGGGTTAAACCACATAATGATTCTTAAAAGTTCAAAAAACAATAAATCTAACGTGTGTTTTTGCTGACTATGTACTAATTCGTGTTGAATAATTTTATCTTGTTTTTCATCAGGAATTCCTTTTCCTAAAAAGATATAATTAAAGAATGAAAATGCTTTTGAATTTTCTGGTAACAAAACCAATTTATAGGAATCTCTTTTTTCACTCCCATATTTAAATATTAGTTTTATAATACGCTGTAACTTTATAACAAATACTACCAGAAATAATAGGCTTACCAACCCAAATAATACATCTAAATAATTTATAGATTGATACCAAGCTGCTTGTTCAATCACTTTTTGAGGAGATAACACAACCTCTGGCAACAAAATAGTATACTCTAGCGGAACTGCTTTTTGAATTGTTGGTATTTTTAATAGTGGTAGTACAAAAGAAATAATGGCTGTACTTAACAAATACCATCTGTTTTTTGTAAAAAATGTTTCTTTACTTAAAAAGAAGTCATAAACCGCTACAAATAGTGCTTGAAATAATATTACTTGAATAATATAATTTATCATGATTTCTTATTTTTATTTACTTCTTTTAAAATACTTTCAAGCTCGTTGATATCCATCTTATTTTCTTTCATAAAAAAAGACACCATACTTTTAAATGATCCTTCGAAATATCCATTCATTAACTTATGAATACTTTGATTACTATAGTCTTCTTTTGCTATTAATGGATGATAAACATAGCCTCTACCTTTTGGTTGATGCCCAACAAATTCTTTGGTTTCTAAAATTCTTATAATTGTTGAAACAGTATTATATGCTGGCTTTGGTTCTGGTAGTTCTGCGATTACTTCTTTTACAGATGCAACTTTTAAATTCCATAGCACTTGCATTATTTGCTCTTCTGCCTTTGTTAATTGTTTACTCATTTTTATTCTTTTAAAGTTGTATGGAAAAATTCTGATTCATATAATTTTGATGGATCTTCTTTACTATAAGTGTATTTTACTTTAGCAATATCACGCACAAGAACTACTTCTTTATTCAACCCATAAAAAACTCGCTCTTTTACATTTCCGTAAATATCAAATTTATAAGTTCTAAATACATAATCTCTATTCCCAACCATTGGCTTACCATCTAAACCAATTGTTATATATTCTAATACATTCCCTTTTACATCGTATTTTATAATTCCGCCAGCTGCACCAACAAAAGTACCTACAACTGGTTCTTTTTTTGCGTTTAAAAATTTATAGGATATGATATTATTATTCTTATCATATTTAGGCTCATCAATTGCTACTCCCGTTTCTTCTTCAACTAAATTTCCATTTTCATCAATATTGTTCATTGATAACAAAATACCTTCGTCGGTAAATTTATAGAGCGTTGTCATAAAATTATAATACGACCTCATTGTCACATATACTCCTTTTGTGTTTTTTCTCTTTTCAACAATATCGTTGGTTCCTTTATGTTGCCAGAAATATTCAAAAATTTTCCAAGAATTATTTACTGGCTTATCATCTTCATTATAATACCTCAACCCAATTCTTTTATTTTTATCGTTGTAAGAATAGATTTCTTTATACACTCCCATAAAGTTTTTACACTGGTTACCATACTCGTCAAAAAAAGTTCTAATTTCCTTACCTTCTTTATATTCGATATTAGTTTTAGACATTAAATTCCTATTACCGTCCAACATACCTGATCTTCTTGTGCTAATTAACTTACCTCCTATGTTATATTCTACTAAAATTATTTTCCCCTCCTTATTATACGTTAATTTATAATTATTTTCTTTTAATGCTTTTTCTTTTGTTAACTCAACTCTTCCTTTTATTTCAGAAAAAGGTGTTTCTCTAAATACCAAATGCTTGTAATACTCAACCTTTGTTTGTGCATTTATTACTAAAGAAAAAAAAGTTATACTAATTATTATTAAGTGTTTCATTACTTTTTATTTTCAACAAATATAACTAAAAAATTAGTTTGAACTAATTTTTTAGTTATAAAATATGTAACAAATTACAGCTATTTTCGTCATACTAATAAGAAACCCTTTTAAAATATGGATATATTTCTAGCCTTTCTTGGCTTCTTTTTTGTTTGCTTGGGTATAATTGGATCATTTTTACCAATTTTACCAGGACCTATTACTAGCTGGATTGGATTATTACTATTGCATTTAACCAAAGCAATACCACAAGATTGGACTGTTCTTGGTATTACTTTACTAATTGCTATACTTATATTTTTCTTAGATTATTTTATTCCTGCAATGGGAACAAAAAAATTTGGCGGTACAAAATATGGTGTTTACGGAACAACTATTGGTTTAATTATAGGGTTACTCTCTCCTATTCGTTTCGGAATATTAATAGGTGCTTTTTTCGGAGCATTCATAGGCGAACTTATATATGATAGCAACGACACTAACCGAGCTATAAAAGCTTCTTTTGGTGCTTTTTTAGGGTTTTTAGCTTCTGTAACTATTAAGTTCTCAATTTCTTCAGTATATTTTGTGTTGTTTATAATGACGCTATGGGAATATAAAGAAGTTTTATTCTAGTTGAGTTTACTCCAAAAAAAAGCAACCCATTTCAGGGAAGCTTTCCATTGGTTAACAAAACCATAACACTATTTAAAGTGCCTAACAACACAACTAAATGCTACTTTATAAAAAAGCAGCCTGCAAATGTACAAACTTTTTTTAAACCCACAAGTTTTTTCTTTTTTTTTACAAAAAATGTGAATTTGTTATTCATTGTTTAATTCTTCAATTGATTGTATCTTTACATCTTCATTAAAAATTATAAAAAACAACCATGCAATTATCAGAACAAGAAGTTGTACGTAGAGAGAAACTAGGGAGATTACGCGAGTTAAATATTAACCCGTACCCTGCTGATTTATTCCCATTAGATTCAAATTCAAAAATTATAAAACATGATTTTGAAGAAGGAAAAAAGGTGGTGATTGCTGGTAGATTAATGAGTCGTCGTATTCAAGGAAAAGCTTCTTTTGCTGAATTACAAGATAGCGAAGGACGCATACAAGTTTACTTTAACAGAGATGAAATTTGCACAGGTGAAGACAAGACCTTATACAACGAAGTATATAAGAAATTATTAGATATAGGTGATTTTATTGGAATTGAAGGTGAATTATTTACTACTCAAGTAGGTGAAAAAACTGTAATGGTTAAAGATTTTAAATTATTAAGTAAATCTTTAAAGCCATTACCAATACCAAAAGTTGATGCAGAAGGAAATACTTTCGATGGATTTACAGATCCTGAAATGCGTTATCGTCAGCGTTATGCTGATTTAGTGGTAAATCCACACGTAAAAGAGGTATTTGTAAAGCGTACTAAATTATTCAATGCAATGCGTCAGTTTTTTAACGATGCTGGTTATTTTGAAGTTGAAACTCCAATTTTACAACCTATTGCTGGTGGTGCAGCTGCAAGACCTTTTGTTACACATCATAACGCATTAGACATCCCTTTATATATGCGTATTGCCAACGAATTATATTTAAAGCGATTAATAGTTGGTGGTTTTGACGGTGTTTATGAATTCTCAAAAAACTTCCGTAACGAAGGTATGGACAGAACTCATAATCCAGAATTTACAGCAATGGAAATTTATGTAGCTTATAAAGACTACAACTGGATGATGGATTTCACCGAAAAATTATTAGAGCACTGTGCTATTGCTGTTAATGGAACCACTGAAGCTACTTTTGGAGAACACAAAGTAGATTTTAAAGCTCCATACGCTAGAGTAACTATGGCAGATTCTATAAAGCATTTTACAGGTTTTGATATTAACGGAAAATCCGAAAAAGAGTTATTTGAAGCTGCTAAAGGAATGGGTATTGAAGTAGATGCTACTATGGGTAAAGGAAAATTAATTGATGAAATTTTCGGAGAGAAATGCGAAGGGAATTACATTCAACCAACTTTCATTACTGATTATCCAAAAGAAATGTCTCCTTTATGTAAAGAACATAGAGATAATCCTGAATTAACTGAGCGTTTTGAGTTAATGGTTTGTGGTAAAGAAATAGCAAATGCGTATTCAGAGCTAAATGACCCTATAGATCAACGTGAGCGTTTTGAAGCTCAATTAGAATTAGCAAAACGTGGAGATGATGAAGCTGGTGAGTTTATAGATCAAGATTTTTTACGTGCTTTAGAATATGGTATGCCTCCAACCTCTGGTTTAGGTATTGGTATGGATCGTTTAATTATGTATTTAACAAACAACCCATCAATCCAAGAAGTATTATTTTTTCCTCAAATGAGACCTGAGAAAAAAGCTCCTTCAATCGAATTAAATGATGACGAAAAAGCAGTTTTAGCATTAATTGAAAAAGCTGAAAAAATTGATTTAAACGAACTAAAATCTCAATCTGGTTTATCAAATAAAAAATGGGATAAAACCATTAAAGGTTTAACAAAAAATAAACTAGCTAAAGTTGAAAAAACAGAAGAAGGTTTGTTTGTTACTATACTATAAAACATATTATAATGATAAAACCATCTCTATAACTTAAAACATTTAGGGATGGTTTTTAAATTAATAACATCAATATTAAAAGAATAACTTTAGCTTAACCTATTAACTATTACTTTCGCTAAGAACAAATACAATTCATTTAAATAAAAAATATTACAAATAATCGGAATGAAAAATTCAATACTTAATAAAGTTTTCTTATGTTTTTTAGTTATTCAATCTTGTTTCATTAACGCTCAAGAAGAAAACAAAACTCCTTACGGCAGTAATAAAAAGGTTGGTAAGTTCGCAAAAGTAAATGGAACCAATATTTATTATGAAGAATACGGTAAAGGAGAACCTTTATTAATAATTCATAGTTGTGGTACAGATATTAAGGCTATGGAATATCAAATTGATTTCTTTAAAGATAAATATAGAGTTATTGCTGCTGATAGTAGAGGTCAAGGGAAATCAGAATTAAATACAAGTCATTTAACCTATGATCAAATGGCTAATGATTTAGAAGAATTAATAAAATATTTAAAGCTAGATAACATAAATATTCTTGGATGGAGTGATGGTGGTATTATTGCTTTAAAAATGGGAATTAACAATAACATTCGTATTAATAAAATTGTTACTATGGGTGCAAACTTAAGACCAGATACAACTGCTATTAATAAATGGGCCTACAATCAAGTTAGAGAAATGCATGCTAAAACTCTAGTGAAAGTTAGAGAAAGTAAAGCAGCTAAAAACTGGAAAAAAGAATTAATGTTAGATGAACTTTTACTAAACCAACCTAATATTGATCGTCTTGAACTAAATAAAATTAATGCTGCTGTATTGGTTATGATTGGTGATAGAGATATTATTAAAAACAGTCACGCAGTTGAAATATTCGACAATATTAAGAAATCACAACTGTGTATTATGCCCGGAACAAATCATGGAGCTCCAAGAAACGATTCTAAAAGATTTAACAATTTAGTAAATAAGTTTTTTGTTGAAAAATTCGATTATAACAATAAGTAATTAAATATACTTCATACAAAAAAACGGCATTAGCCCATAAACTGTGTAAGTTTAAAAAACTCAGGATTGAATTCAATCCTGAGTTTTTTTATTTTATTAATTTTAATATTTACACACTTATGAAACCAGAAGACTTATTAAACGAAGAATTTTTAAAACAATTTAAGAACGGTCCAGAGCTTACTAATTTTTTAGAACAGCTTCACAAACGTGG
>CAZCHR010000065.1:0-12866 GCA_964498665.1 uncultured Tenacibaculum sp.
AATTTTAATGAACTATCGTTTTTAAAACGGACTGCAAAGATACTCTCTTTTATTTGATTTAAACAAGTAAAATTCAACTTATTTTTTAATCTTTTCTTAAGGGTTACTTTACACTATTTTAATGAACTATCGCTATTTTCTAAACTCACGTTTTTCCCTTAGCGGATGCAAATATAGAACCCTTTTTTAACATAACAACTACCTTTTTAAAACTATTTTTTAATAAATTTTCAAACAACTGTTTAACAGTGTTTTATAGATAAAAAACTTCTTAAAGAAGTAGCTTTAGAACTTTTCACTTTAGTTTTTAAAATTAAAAAGCCTTTATGAATAAAAGCTTAAGAATTATTAAAAACTAAATTTAAGACAAAAACCACTGAATTACTTCAGTGGTTTTTTTTACAAAACTTACTATATTACTTTAGACTTGCTAAACTCGATTTTATAGTTTCAATCTTCGCTAAAGTATCTGCTTCTTTTTTACGTTCTAAAGTAATTACTTTCTCTGGTGCATTACTTACAAAACGCTCATTTGATAATTTCTTTTGAATACCAAATAAGAAACCTTCTGCTCTTTTTAATTCTGCATTTAACTTTTCTGTTTCAGCTTCAATATCTATATTTTCTTCAGCTACAGGAATAAAATACTCATTTGATTTTACTCTAAAAGAAGCTCCATCAACCTTTTCTGACACATAATTTATTACAGAAGTATTTGTTAATTTCTGAATAACAACATCAAAATTAGTAGTGAATTTTTCATTATTTACTATTGACAACTCTAAAGTATCTTTAAATGAAATATTTTTATCCTTTCTAATAGTTCTAATTCCAGAAACTACATTCGTAGCAAATTCAAATTGCTTAATAATAGTTGTATCTACTTTTTTAAGCTCAGGGTATTTAGCTATTACTAAAGCCTCTTCTGGAGTTCTTTCTGTAATATGTTGCCAAACTTCTTCTGATAAGAAAGGCATAAATGGATGTAATATTTTTAAATTATCTTCAAAAATTGAAATTACAGCATCAAATGTTTTTTGATCTATTGGTTGTTGATACGCTGGTTTTACAGTCTCTAATAACCATGCAGAAAAATCATCATTTATAAGTTTATAAATTGCCATTAATGCATCTGATAAACGATATTTAGAAAAATGATCTTCTATTTCGGCTAATACTGTTTGAAACTTAGCTTCGTACCACTCTAATCCAATTTTAGCAGATTCTGGTTGCTCTAACGTAGCGTCAACTTCCCAACCTTTGACTAAACGGAAAGCATTCCAAATTTTATTAGCAAATCCTTTTCCTTGTTGACATAAATCTTCATCAAACATTAAATCGTTACCCGCAGCTGAACTTAATAATAATCCTACACGAACTCCATCTGCTCCGTAATCTTCAATTAACTTTAAAGCATCTGGTGAGTTTCCTAACGATTTAGACATTTTGCGTCTTTGCTTATCACGTACTAAACCTGTTAAATAAACATTTTCAAACGGACGTTCATCTTTATACTCATACCCAGCAATAACCATACGAGCTACCCAGAAAAATAAAATATCTGGACCAGTAACTAAATCATTTGTTGGATAATAATATTTAATTTCTTCATTTTCAGGATTACGAATTCCATCAAAAACAGACATTGGCCATAACCAAGAAGAAAACCAAGTATCTAAAGCATCTTCATCTTGCCTAAGAGTTTCTAATGTAATAGAAGGATTCTTTTCTTTTGCTAACACTAAAGCCTCTTCTCTACTCTCTGCAACTACAAAATCTTCTTTACCATCTCCATAGAAAAACGCAGGGATTTGTTGTCCCCACCATAATTGACGAGAAATATTCCAATCACGAATATTCTCCATCCAATGACGATAGGTATTTTCAAATTTCTTTGGATATAAGTTGATATCTGTATCCTCTCCTAAAACCGCTTTTATTGCAGGTTTTACCAACTCTTCCATTTTTAAAAACCATTGATCTGATAATCTTGGTTCTATAACAGCTTTGGTTCTTTCTGAGGTACCTACTTTATTAGTATGAACTTCTGTTTTTATTAGAATTCCTTTTTCTTCTAATTCTTTTGCTACTTCTTTACGAGCTACAAAACGATCTTTTCCTTGATAATGTAATCCAAAAGAATTTAAAGAAGCGTCATCATTAAAAATATCAATTACTTCTAATTTATACTTATCTCCAAGAACCTTATCGTTCTCATCATGCGCTGGAGTTACTTTTAAACAACCTGTACCAAATTCAACATCTACATACTCATCTTCTATAATCGGAATTACACGATTACATAAAGGTACAATTGCTTTTTTACCTTTTAAATGTGTAAAACGTTCATCATTTGGGTTAATACAAATAGCAGTATCTCCAAAAATAGTTTCTGGACGTGTAGTTGCAATTGTTAATTTCTCATCTGAACCTTCTATTTTATATTCTAAATAATAAAGGTTCCCTTGCTTTTCAACATGAATTACTTCTTCGTCAGAAAGTGTTGTTTTAGCTTCAGGATCCCAGTTTACCATACGATAACCACGATAAATTAATCCTTTATTATATAAATCAACAAATACTTTAATTACAGATTCAGACATTGCTGGATCCATTGTAAAAGCTGTACGTTCCCAATCGCAAGAAGCTCCTAACTTTTTTAATTGCTCTAAAATGATTCCTCCATACTCATCTTTCCAATCAAAAGCGTGTTGTAAAAACTCTTCACGAGTTAAATCACTTTTATTAATTCCTTGTTCTTTTAACTTAGCAACTACCTTAGCTTCTGTAGCAATAGATGCATGGTCTGTACCAGGAACCCAACAAGCGTTTTTACCTTGTAAACGTGCACGACGTATTAATACATCTTGAATTGTGTTATTTAACATATGTCCCATATGTAATACCCCTGTTACGTTTGGTGGTGGTATTACAATTGTATATGGTTCTCTTTCATCTACTTCAGAATGAAAATAATTATGTTTCATCCAGTAATCGTACCATTTACCTTCTACTTGTTTAGAATCGTATTTTGATGGAATATTCATATGTTTTATGTATCTTTATAACTAAGTATTATACCGATACTTAGTTTTGGCATTATTTTTGAAATTAAAAAAGCAAAAATACAATTATCTGTTAGGTACAGAAAATCAAGAGTTGTTTTTTTTATACTAAAAAAATAATATTAAATTTGTAACAAATTATTACCCCTAAATTAATTCATCAATTATGAAAAAAATTTTATCTTTTATCGCTGTATGTTTTATTGCATTTACAGTAAATGCCCAAGAATTTAAATTTGAAACAGAAACTATTAACTACGGTAAAATAGCTTTAGGTTCTGAAGGTAAACGTACTTTTGAATTTACAAATGTAGGTGACGCACCTTTAATTATTAAAGACATTAAATCTACTTGTGGATGTACTGTTCCTAAAAAACCTGAAGCACCTATCATGCCTGGTCAAAAAGGTCAAATTGAAGTTTCTTACGATACTAAAAGACCTGGAGGTTTCTCTAAAGCTATTACAGTAATTTCTAATGCTAAGAAATCTAGAACCATGCTTAAAATTAAAGGTTTTATTTCTAAAAAAGCTGTTCCAGCTAAAGAAAAAGCAATGATGAGTGATAGTGAATAATCACTTTATTTTATATAAAAAAATCCTCAACTTTAGAATTGAGGATTTTTTATATTCTTTCTTCTAACCTAAATTCAAATTTCAAATCTCTTACACCTCTTTTTACCTTTATTCTAATTTTTTTGTTAGGTTTTGTTTGAAACATCTCTATTATTTCACTTAATTCATATTCATAAGCAGGCTTACCATTTATACTTTTAATATAATCGCCTTTTAATATACCCACTTTATCTGCTGATGAGTCAAATACTATATTATCAACTTTATATTTTGGTTTAAATTTAAAATAATAAGTATTTACGAATGATATTGTATTATTTTTTGAAGTATTATTTCCACTCATAGCACTAATCTTTTTTGTTGCTTTTTTTTCTTTTACCAATTCTTGACCATCATAAATTAAATGAAGCCCACTCATATTATAATAAAAACCATCTTTTAAAGATGTATTTTTCTTTAATGTTATTTGTTTGTTTGGATAGTCGATCCATACTTTAAATCTTTTTAAAATATTTCCTCCAATACTTCCATTTCTTTCTTTAAATTTACGTGCATGAAATGTTGAACTAGAATCTAAAAAAGATACAGTTGGTTCTTTAACTATAAATTTACCTATTGAAATTGATGGTATTTTACTACGATTACCATAGATAGTTCCACTAATACCTTCTCCTAAAATATCTTTAAAATGTTTTATTGGTGTTTTTATACTCTCTTTAGTGTCTTCAAATAGCCACATAGCATCAGTACCTCCTGTATCAATCAATAATTTAACAGGTATTAATACATTATTAACTGTATCTATTCTTGCTTTAACATTAATATATGGTTTATTTCTATAAAACTGTAGTGGTAAAACTTCACATTTCCTACATTTAATAGCTTTATATTTTTGAGGGTTATAAAATACAATTCGTTTAGATCTATAATTAATTTTAATTATAACATCTTTTAATAAATCATACCCCACAATACCGTGTATTGTAGCACCCATTTTAGCTGATAAATTAAAAGCGTCTTTTAAAATCACATACAAATCTTGATTAGTACTTGATATGTTTTTAATTTTAAATCTATTACCCTTTGACAACAAAGCTTCAATAGGTTCTCCTCCTCCTAATCCTATTAAAGAAACTTTTTTCACATTGTTTAAACCAATGCTATCATTTTCAGTAAGATTAAATAAAATAGTTTTATTAACTCCAGTATCTAAAATAAAAGATAACTCATTACCATTTATTTGCAAAGGGATGATAATTAAATTATTAATTAACTTAAAAGAAACCTCTTGTTTATCAATATTTTTTCCAAAAAAATTAAAATTATTCTGAGAAAAAGAACAAGTAAAACAAAATAACGTATATATAAATAGTATTTTTTTATCAAAAAGGAAATGATTTTATGTTATACTATCAATATACGAACTTCTTTATACTTATATTCTTTTTTAATATTTTTTTAACTTTTATTTTTTTAGTAATCAGCACTACTTTTTATCGAATAAATTTTGCAAATTTGCACATCAAACAACAATTAAATTACTTATTATGCCTTCGATTTCTAAGAAAGGAAATTTAATGCCTCAATCACCAATTAGAAAGTTGGTACCATTTGCTGAGGCTGCTAAAAAAAACGGAACAAAAGTTTATCATTTAAATATTGGTCAACCTGATATTAAAACACCGCAAGTAGCTTTAGATGCTGTAAAAAATAATGCTATCGAAGTATTATCTTACGCTCGTTCTGAAGGTTCAGAAGAATATAGAACTAAGTTAGCAAATTACTATGTAGGTAACGAAATTCATGTAAATTCTAACAATATTATAGCAACTACTGGTGGATCTGAAGCTTTATTATTTACTATAGGTAGTATTACTGATCCTGGTGACGAAATAATTATACCAGAACCATTTTACGCCAATTATAATGGTTTTTCAACTGCTTCTGGAGTAAAAGTGGTTCCCGTAATTTCTAAAATTGAAAATAATTTTGCACTTCCAAAAATAGAAGATTTTGAAAAATTAATCACTCCTAAGACAAAAGCTATTTTAATTTGTAACCCTGGTAATCCAACAGGATATTTATATAGTGAAGCTGAAATTGAAAAATTAAAGCAAATTGTTTTAAAACATGATTTATTTTTAATTGCTGATGAAGTTTATCGTGAGTTTACATATGACGGAGAGAAACACAACTCTGTAATGACTCTTGAAGGTTTAGAGCAAAATGCTATTATGATTGATTCTGTTTCTAAACGTTATAGTATGTGTGGAGCTAGAATTGGATGTATCGTTTCTAAAAATGAAGATTTTATCAATACAGCAATTAAATTTGCGCAAGCACGTTTAAGTCCACCAACTTATGCATTATTAGCTAGTGAAGCTGCTTTAGATACGCCACAAAGTTATTTTGATGAAGTTATAGAAGAATACCAAGACAGAAGAGACACTTTAATTTCTGAATTACAAAAAATTGATGGTGTAAAAGTAGCAAACCCTAAAGGTGCTTTTTATTGTATCGCAGAATTACCTGTAACTAATTCTGATGATTTTGCACAGTGGATTTTAGAAAAATTTAATCACAATAAAGAAACTGTTATGGTAGCTCCTGCTGCTGGATTTTACTCTACAGAAGGTGAAGGTAAAAACCAAGTTCGTATTGCTTATGTTTTAAATAAAACCGATTTAAAACGTTGTGTAGAAATATTAAAAATTGCATTAAAAGAATACAATAACTAATTGAATATTCAAGAAAATATATCATTAAAAAAATATAATACGTTTGGCATTAATGTAAATGCCAAACGTTTTATTTCTATAGATTCTCTTTACGACTTACAACAAGTTTTAAAGGTAGAGAAAGATGTTTTTTTAATTTCTGGCGGAAGTAATATGTTATTTACAAAAGATATTGAGAAACTTGTTATACATATAAACAACAAAGGGATCTCTATTGACCGAGAAAATATAAATGATATTTACATAACAGTAAATGCTGGTGAAAATTGGCATAATTTTGTACTTTGGTGTGTTTCTCAAAATTATGGAGGAATAGAAAATTTATCTCTTATTCCTGGTAACGTAGGTACTTGCCCTATTCAAAACATTGGTGCTTATGGTGTTGAAGTAAAAGATACTATTACTCGTATTGAAGCTGTCGAAATTGAAACAGGCAAACTAGTTTCTTTTTCTGCCGATGAATGTAATTTTGGTTACAGAAATTCTATTTTCAAAAATGAAGTAAGAGGAAAATATATTATAATTTCTGTCTGCTTTAAACTAACAAAAAATAACCATAACTTAAACACCTCATACGGAGCAATTGAAAACGAATTAGCTTCAAAAAACATAACAAAACCTACTTTAAAAAACATATCGGACGCAGTAATAGCTATTCGAGAAAGTAAATTACCTGATCCAAAAAAAATTGGTAATAGTGGTAGTTTCTTTAAAAACCCAGTAATTTCAAAAGCTCATTTTAATGAACTAAAAAGTGTACATCCTAACATTCCGAATTATACTATTTCTGAAACAGAAATTAAAATCCCTGCTGGTTGGTTAATTGAACAAAGTGGATTTAAAGGAAAGCGTTTCGGTGAATTTGGCGTACATGAAAAACAAGCATTAGTGTTAGTTAATTATGGAAACGCAACTGGTAAAGAAATTTACGAATTAGCTAAAAAAATTCAGGAAACAATCAAAAATAATTTTTCTATCGATTTAGAAATTGAAGTAAATATTATTAAATAAAAAAGCCCTACTTTAACAAGCAAGACTTAAGAAAACCCCTCTCAATATAATTTAATTTTCTTTTTTTAATATTTCAATATGACGAATTAAACGTTGAGTATCTAAAGCTAATGTTCCGTTATAAACTCCGCGTATTCTTCCTTTTTTATCTATAAGTACAAAGTTTTCTGTGTGTATAAACGCGTCCTCATCTTTAGTTTTTACAAAATCTTCGTCAGCAAAATAAGATTGTCTTGCTAAGTCATAAATTTGTTTTTTATCCCCTGTTACTAAATTCCACTTTTTAGATTCTATATCGTTATCAATAGCATATTGTTTTAACACAGAAACTGAATCTTTAACTGGCATTACTGTGTGAGATAACAATAACACTTCATTATCATCTTTATACTTATCTTGAATTTTACTCATATTTTTTTCAAGAATTGGACAAATCCCTGGGCATGAAACAAAAAAGAAATCAGCAACATAAATTTTCCCTTCATAGAATTTATGGGTGATTTCTTTACCGTTTTGATTTATCAAATTAAAATCTGATATAGTATGAATATTTTTATACTTAGCTGAATTTTCATCTATCCATTCTGGTGTAAAAACTGCTGTATTAAAAAAAGGCAATGTTGTTGTTTTATCTACTTTTTTCTCTTTAACACAAGAAATCATAGTAAATAAAATTACCGTTAAAAAAGCTATTCCATTGTTATTATAACGAGATAAAAACCTATTAAAATTCTTCATTTTTTGTGTTTACTGAGTAACATTTTTTTAGCCCTATTAAACCAAAACGCTCTCCGTTTCTAGCTACATAGTTTGCTCTAATTTTCCCGTTTGGTTGCCACATTTGTTGACTACCTTCTTCTATTCCATTAGTATAATTAAATGAACTTGACAATATGCCATTAACATACCACTCTTTAACACTTCCATTATACTCACCAGAATCATTAAAATGAAATTCAAACATTTTCTGATTGTTTTTGTACCAACCAATGTGAATTCCTACTTTTAAACCTTTTTTGTAATATCTATCAAATTGTTTACTTCCATCAGAATACCAACCTTTATAATAACCACTTCTTTCACCTTCTAAATATTCTGATTTAGTTTTGAAATTCCTATCAGAATATAATTCGTTTACAATTCCTGAATATGGTTTATCTTGATATAATAAAACTCCATTAACTAAACTAAAACTCAAATCATTTATGTTTTTTTCTATTAAATATTTTTTAGTTTCATTTATATGACGAATAGTTTTTACTTCTTGCTTTTGATTATTACAAGAAATAAAAATTAGTAAAATAATTATACGACTAATTGATTTCAATATTATCTTGTTACAGTTCCTGCTTCACCATAAAAGCCATTTCCATTTAAATAAGGATCTTCATTTGTTATATGATAATGATAAATCCCCTCAGGAAAATCAGCTGTTGCTGAAATATGTCCGTGGTAATCATCTAAATCTGAATTTGTAATTGTACTACCATTCTCTAAAGGTCCATATACTGGAAACCCATCAGATAACAATCCTAAAAAAGCACCTTCTCCAAACGTATCTGTTAAAAATTTAGGTTTAATATGATAATGATAAGTTGTATTTGCTGGATGTCCTAAATACTGGTCGAAAGAATTAATTTCATTTGTTAAAGGAGCACCACCAGCTGCGTACTGATTAAAAAATACAACTCCGTTTCTTGAAATTCCAATAGGCCCCATAGGAGTCGATGCTTTATTTGAAGCTTCTTTAGGGGTTAAAGGTATTTGAAATGTTATATTTTGTTCTCCTATAGAATTTTGGTTTTGACGCCAATCAGGGTTTGTACCATTATAAGCCTCATACATTGTATGTCCAACTCCCCAATACGGACTTTTATGGTTCGGTAAATTCGTTGTTTGTATCGTTACAGTATTTCCAGAAACAGAGTAAGTAACAGCATCAATATTATCAAATTTTGACAATATTGGTGTTATATCATATACTTTTTCATTTACATCATTATTCATTTCTTCTGAATCATTTGATCCACATGAATAAACAAAAGTTAGCAATCCGAATAATAATATAGATATTTTTAATTTTTTCATAATGTATTAGTTTTTTAAGTTATTAAGGGTTTCTTTTAAACTATCTAATTGTTCTTGATCTTCATTGCTTAATGTAGAATCTAATAAATTTTTTATTTCAAAAAAATCATCATTTAAATTATATAAAGCTTCACTTCCATCAGTAAACTTTATATACTTATGGGTTAAATTTCTAATAGTAATATCATCATCACCTACACCCTTACCTAACTCTGTGTAAGCAAAATTTCTTATGTTTGATGTACTCGACGAAGTAAATAATTCTTTAAAGCTGTTACTATCGTGATGTTGAGTAGTTCCTGTACCTGCAACATCAGTAATCGTAGCAAATAAATCAACTGTATTTAATAAGCTATTATCAGTTTGGTTTAAACGTGTTACATTTTTTCCTGATACAATCATCGGTACATTAACACCTCCTTGATAAACTGTTCCTTTAACTCTTGTTCCTCTATAATCTTGAGCTACTTGATTTGGAGTACCATTATCTCCGATAAATATAATTATAGTATTATCTTTTTCTTCTTGACTCATAGAATCTAATAAACGTCCTATTTCAGTATCCATAGCCTCAATCATCGCCATATAATATGGTAATGTATTTGCATCTATACTTGCCTGATCAGTTGGTAAATTTCCTTGAGAGTGTAAATTTGTTGGTGGTAAATGAAATGGGGTATGCGGTGCATTATAAGCTAACCACAAAAACCAAGGTTGTTCTTGTTGTTTTACCCAATCTATTGCTAAATCTGTAAACTTAGTAGTTGTGTATTCAGTTGAAGTTGTTGTTGTTCCATTTTGTGTGAAATTCCAACTTGTGTATGACTGAACACTACCACTTAATAAACCTGCGTAATAATCTATTCCCATTTGAGTTGGATGATTTTCATCTCTAGATAAATGCCATTTACCTATAATAGCATTTCCATAACCTGATGCTTTATCATCTAAATATTTTTGCAATGAAGTTTCTGATGTTGACATTACATCTTGAACTTTTTTTACATTCGTTCGAAAGCCATATTTACCTGTTAAAATACTTCCTCTAGTAGGTGTACAAGTAGGATATGCCCATAAATTTGTAAAACGAACTCCGTTATTAATCATGTTTTGAAGATTAGGCATATTAGGTTTTGTACTACCTACATTAAATCCTGGAGTAGCGTCTAACCCCATATCATCTGCAATAATTAATAAAATATTAGGCTTTTTATTTGTATCTGAAACAATATCTTCTTCTGATTGATTAACATCTGTACTACATGAAAAAAATAAGATTGATATAAATAAAATATAAATTGAAATAGTTGATTTCATAAAAGTCGTTTTAACTAAGACCCTTAAAAATTAAAAAGGTTTAATTTTTATATAAAAAAAGCAGGTTCAAAATTAATTAAACCTGCTTTTACATTTTATTTTTATTTTTTTATTCTTTATCAAACAATGCTTTATGAATAAATCCAGCCGAAATCGCACCTGCTATAGGAGCAACCCAAAACAACCAAGACTGAGCTAAATAACCACCTCCTGCAAATAACGCTTGACTCATTGAACGAGCTGGGTTAACAGAAGTGTTTGTAATTGGTATACTAATTAAATGAATTAAAGTCAAACCTAAACCAATTGCTATTGGAGCAAATCCTTTAGGAGCTCTTTCGTTTGTACTTCCTAAAATAATTAATAGAAAGAACATTGTTAATAAAAATTCAGCAATAAAAGCAGATGATAAACTATAACCTCCTGGAGATAACTCTCCATATCCGTTAGCTGCAAAACCACCTATCGATTCAAAACCTGTTTTTCCTGAAACAATTACATATAAAGCTGATGCTGCTAAAACTGCACCTACTAATTGTGAAATAATGTATGGTACTAATTCTTTAGCCGAAAATTTACCTCCAGCCCATAAGCCTAAAGATACTGCTGGATTAAAATGCCCTCCAGATATATGTCCTACAGCATATGCCATTGTTAATACGGTTAAACCAAAAGCTAAAGCAACTCCCATAAACCCAATTCCTAAATCAGGAAAAGCTGCTGCGAAAATAGCACTACCACACCCTCCATAAACTAACCAAAATGTTCCAAATAACTCTGCTAAATATTTTTTCATTTTTATAATGTTTAAATTAATTGATTATTAATTATGACACTTTTTTTTACAAAAGTCACTACACTATAAATCTGTAATATTTTTATTTTAATAAATAACTAAGTTCGTATCTTTGCACTATAAATTTAATCGCATGAAATTAGTTTTTGTTACAATTGGATTATTAGCTTTAGCTTTTGCAGGAATAGCAATTAAAATTTGGGCTAAAAAAGATGGCGAATTCGCTGGTACATGTGCTAGTCAAAACCCAGTATTAAATAATACTGGTGAATCTTGTGGCTTTTGTGGTAAAACACCTGATCAATTTGATTCTTGTAGCGAACCACAACACGAAAATTAAACTAATTAATTAGATTTCCCTTATGCTTTTTACTGTATTATTCTACATTTTTGTAGTAGTTACGGTTATTCAAATATTTTATTATTTATCCTTTTATATTTTTGCTTTTGATAAAAAGAATATAAAACCTAAAGTCAAAAATATTCCTGTTTCAATTATCATTCTTATTAAGAATGAAGAAGATTATTTAAACCAGTATATTAAAAATATACTTGAACAAAACTATAGCAACTTTGAAGTTGTTTTAGTTAATAATGCTTCTAGTGATAACACTTTAGATGTAATAGAAAATTTACAAAAAAAACACTCAAATATAAAACTAGTTAATGTAAAAAATACTGAAGCTTTTTGGGGTAGTAATAAATATGCTTTAACATTAGGCATAAAAGCAGCTAGTTACGAACATTTATTATTTACAGAAACAAGAAGTATACCAATTTCTAAAAATTGGATTAACGAAATGATTATCAATTTTTCAGAAGAAAAAACAATTGTTTTAGGTTATGAAAAAATAAAAATTAAAAAACTATCTATTAATAATTTATTATTTCGTTTTGATAATATTTTAGAAACTATTCAATCTTTTTCTTATACTAAAATCGACACTCCATATAGAGGTTATTCTAGTAATTTAGCATATACAAAGACTGATTTTTTTAAAGTTAATGGTTTTATAAATCATTTAAATATATTTATGGGTGAAAGTGATTTATTTATAAAAGATGCTGGTACAAATAAAAACACAGTAACAACTACAGACTTTAATAGTTTTGTTGAATCATCTATTGATTACTCATTTAATTATTGGTTTTCAAAAAAAAGAAAACAATCAATAATAACATCTTTATATAAATTTAAGCATCAGTTTTTTTTAAAATTATTTAAAATTACAAAGACTATATTTTATCTTTTAGCTATTTTTTTAACCGTATTAAAT
>CAZCHR010000066.1:0-12792 GCA_964498665.1 uncultured Tenacibaculum sp.
TGAAGGAAGCAATGAAGGCTAAAGACACTGTAGCTTTAACTGCTTTAAGAGCATTGAAATCAGTTTTCATGTTAGTAAATACTGAAGCGGGATCTAGTGAGTTGTCTGAAGCTGAAGAAATGAAAATTATTCAAAAACAAGTTAAACAGCGTAAAGATAGTGCTGCTGTATTCTCAGAACAAGGAAGAAGTGATTTAGCAAATCCAGAATTAGCTGAAGCAGCAGTTTTAGAACAATTTTTGCCAGAAGCTTTAAGCGAAGAAGAAATAGAAAAGGTAGTAAAAGAAACAATTGCTAAAGTTGGAGCAGAAGGAATGAAAGATATGGGGAAAGTTATGGGAATTGTATCAAAAGAATTAGCTGGTAAAGCAGATGGAAAAACAATTTCAACGTTAGTTCGTAAGAATTTAATGTAAAATTGATTTGGCTGCGTAGTTCAACTGGATAGAATATCAGATTTCGGCTCTGAGGATTGGGGGTTCGAGTCCCTTCGCGGTCACAAAATAAGCTATAAAAACTATTAATACAATGAAACATTTTTTTGTAATAAAATATATAGCAATTTTAATTAGCTTTTTAGGTGTTATTATCAATATTGTAGAAGCTATATATGTAAGCCTCTTTAATAAACCAATATTTGTTCATCTATATTTGGTTAAGAAAAAATTATCAAAGAGAAAAAAAGCATTTTTAGTTAAAAATGTATCTTTTTATAATAGTTTGAATGATAAACACAAAAGTTATTTTGAGCATCGATTAACAAAGTTTGTTAGGACTTATGAATTTATTGAAAGAGAAAATTTTGAATTAACACCTGAAAAAAAAGTTTTAATAGCTTCTTCCTATATTAAGTTAACTTTTGGTATGCGTAAGTATTTAACTGCTACTTTCGATAAGATACTTGTGTACCCTAAAGTGTTCTATTCGGTTGTCACGAAAAAATATCATAAAGGAGAATTTAATCCAGCGTTTAAAATGATTATTTTTTCATGGGAAGATTTCTTATTAGGAGATGTTGTGATGAATGATAATTTGAATTTAGGAATACATGAGTTTACTCATGCTTTAAGTTTTCATGATAGTAAATCTAAAGATGTAAGTGCAAAAATATTTTATCGTGTTTTTGAAGAGATTACTAAATTTATGAACTCTAAAGAGAATATAGAAAAGATAAAAGTATCTAATTATTTTAGAGAATACGCACTTACAAATAAGTTGGAGTTTGTAGCAGTGATTATGGAGCATTTTTTTGAAACACCTCAAGATTTAGAAAGAAGATTTCCAGAATTATATAAAAAAATAGAAATTATGTTAAACTATAAATCAATTAGGTTAAACCTCTAAAACTTTTATTTGATTTCTTTGAAGTTTAATTTTTCCATCTTTTTCTAAAGCTTTTAATAATCGTGATATAACAACTCTAGAGGTATTTAAATCATTAGCTATTTGCTGATGTGTTCCTGTTATTTCATCATTATTGGTTACCATTGCTTTATCTTTTAGATATTTAAACAAACGCTGATCCATATTTAAAAAAGCTATTGTGTCTACAGCTTCTATAAATTCATCAAGACGAGAATGATAGCTTTGTAAAATAAATTCTTGCCATGTTTTATATTTACTCAACCATTCTGACATTTTTTCTTTAGGAATCATTAATAATTCTATATCAGTTTCTGCAATAGCTTTAATCTTGCTTTTTGTTAAGCCAGAACAACATGAGAGTGTCATTGCACATGTATCACCTCTTTCGATATAATAAAGAACTAATTCATCACCTTCTTTATCTTCACGCAAAATTTTAATAGCACCATTAAGCAGCAAGGGAATTGAAGTTATATAACTATTAACATCAATAATAGTTGTATTTGCTTTAAATGATTTATGAATAGCAATATTATTTATTTCTTTTAATAAATCATCTTCAAATAAATAGCCGTAATAGTTTTTTAATTCTTGTATCAATTTCATTGAATTTTAAGAGTAAGAAATTACAAAAAATAAATTTAACCAATATTGTTAAACGTTAGTTTTTTCTATGTTGATTTTAAAATTAAAAAGGAGGCTTTAGCCTCCTCTTTTTAATTTATTAAGTTTTTTAAACCTTCAATAGTTTCAGTGGGATTTTCACTTTTAAAAACATAACTACCTGCTACAAGTACATCAGCACCAGCTTCAATTAATTTATTTGCATTTTTATCGGTCACGCCACCATCAATTTGAATTAAAGTAGGCGAGTTGGTAAATTCTATTAAATGTTTTAGTTGACTTACTTTTTTATAGGTGTTTTCTATAAAAGATTGTCCTCCAAAACCAGGGTTTACACTCATAATACATACTAGATCTAAATCTTGAATGATATCTTCTAAAACGGCAATTGGTGTATGTGGGTTTAAAGCAACTCCAGCTTTCATTCCAGCAGCTTTAATCGCTTGTACTGTTCTATGTAAATGAGTACATGCTTCATAGTGTACTGTTAAAATATTAGATCCTAAATCAGCAAAAGTTTGAATATATCTATCAGGATCTACAATCATTAAGTGAACATCAATAGTTTTATTTGCATGTTTAGAAATAGCTTTTAATACAGGCATTCCAAAAGAAATATTAGGTACAAATACGCCATCCATAATATCTATATGAAACCAATCAGCTTTACTATTATTAACCATTTCTACATCTCTTTGTAAATTGGCAAAGTCTGCTGCTAAAATTGAAGGAGCTACTAGTTTTTTCATTGTTGTTGTTGTTGAGTGGCAAATATAGTTAAAACTATGAAGGTTCTTAAAAAAGAAAACTCTCGATAATTCGAGAGTTTTCTTTTTATGTTTTAGAAATGTATTTATCCTAAATAAGTCATTAATATTTTACTACGAGATGTGTGTTTTAATCTACGAATAGCTTTTTCTTTAATTTGACGAACACGCTCACGAGTTAAATCAAAAGTTTCACCAATTTCTTCTAAAGTCATTGGTTGATGTTCACCTAAACCAAAATATAATTTAACTACATCAGCCTCACGAGGTGTTAATGTTTCTAAAGCTCTATTAATTTCAATACGTAAAGATTCATGTAATAAAGTTCTATCTGGGTTTGGAGATTCACCTGAATTTAATACATCATATAAATTAGAATCTTCTCCTTCAATTAACGGAGCATCCATAGATACGTGACGACCAGAATTTTTCATTGACTCTTTTACGTCATTAACAGTCATGTCTAACTTCTTTGCAATTTCTTCAGGACTTGGAGGTCTTTCGTTTTCTTGCTCTAAGAAAGCATACATCTTATTAATCTTGTTAATCGAACCAATTTTATTTAATGGTAAACGTACAATACGAGATTGTTCTGCTAATGCTTGTAATATAGATTGACGAATCCACCATACAGCATAAGAAATAAACTTAAAACCACGAGTTTCATCAAAACGTTTAGCAGCTTTAATTAAACCTAAATTACCTTCATTAATTAAATCAGGTAATGTTAGTCCTTGATTTTGGTATTGTTTTGCTACAGAAACTACAAAACGTAAGTTTGCTTTAGTTAATTTTTCTAAAGCTATTTGGTCACCAGCTTTAATGCGTTGAGCTAATTCTACCTCTTCATCTGCAGTAATTAAATCTACCTTTCCTATTTCTTGTAAATATTTATCTAAAGAAGCGGTTTCTCTATTAGTAACCTGTTTTGTAATCTTAAGTTGTCTCATGTAATTAAAGTGTTTTTTAATTTCTTAATCTGCCTTCACACTCTTATACGTACGATGTTTCATTAATGTTACAAAAAAATAAAACTTTTTTTAGTTAATTTTTTTCTTAGTTAAAGAAATGTTAGTTTTGATTTGTTTCTTATAAGAAAAAGTGACTTTCTAAAAAGAAAAGTGTCTAAAATTAATAATATGTCTAACCCACTTATAAAGAATCTAAAAGTAGCTATTGAAAAGTCTTGATGTTACAAAATTAAGCGACGAGGAATTAATTGTTAAAATAGTAGAAAAAAATGATACTCATTTATTTGCTGTTTTATACGATCGTTATGCTTCTGTGGTTTATAATAAATGTTATGGCTTTTCAAAGAATAAAGAAGAGACTCAAGATTTAACGCACGATGTTTTTATTCAGTTATTTATTAAATTAAGATCTTTTAAAGGAAGATCTAAGTTTTCTACCTGGTTATATTCTTTTACGTATAATTTCTGTGTTAATTATGTACAGAGAAATAAAGAGAAGAAAAAAGAAAAAGTAACAGTTGTAACGGATCAAATAAAAGAAGATGGTAATGTTGATGAAATTGAAGACTCTACATTATTTGAATTAAAATCTGATAAATTAGCTAAAGCCTTAGAAGTAATACAGGTAGCTGAAAAAATGATACTTTTAATGAAATATCAAGATGACATGAGTATTAAAGAAATATCATTAGCATTAGATTTAGGAGAAAGCGCAGTTAAGATGCGTTTAAAAAGAGCAAAAGAAAGAGTAGTTAAAGCATATAATGAATTGTAATAATTATGGATAACCCATTTAAAAAAATATTACATAACGAAGAATTACCTGAAGTACTTAAAGAAAAAGTATTAAATGATGTAGGTATGATAAAATTATCGATAGATATTGCAGATTTATTTGTGGTAAAATACCCAAATACTATCGCCGATTTATTGAGTGGAGGAGGTAGGTAAAATAACCAAACAAAACTATTTACTATTATGACAGCATTACAAATTGATATTTTAAAGCCATTTAAAGATATTTTTCAACAAGTAGTTAATTCATTACCAACAGTTTTAGGTTTTATTGGTTTTGTTATTGTCGCTTGGTTAATTATAAAAGTATTTTTATATGTAGTTAGAAAGGCTTTAACGAAAACCAAGATTGATGAATGGTCAAAAAAATTAAGTGAAACTGAAATTTTTGGAAGTACAACTATTAATATAATGTTGACTAACGTAATTTTAGCTGTTTTAAAATGGTTTTTAATTTTAACATTTGTAATGGCTGGATCTAATATTTTTGGACTTGATGCTGTTTCTGATGGAATTAAAAGTTTCTTTGCTTATTTACCGAAATTATTAACCGCTTTAGGAATTTTTGTAGCTGGTGCTTATTTAGGTACAATGGTTAAAAAAGCGATACAATCAATGTTTAAATCTTTAGAGATTTCAGGAGGAAACTTGGTAGGTAATATTGCTTTTTATTTAATAGTTGTTTTTTTATCCATAACAGCATTAGATCAGGCAGGAGTTGATACTTCTGTAATAAAAAGTAACTTAACATTATTAATAGGTTCTGTACTTTTAGCTTTTACTATTGCTTTTGGTTTCGGAGCTAGAGATGCGGTTTCTAGACTTCTTTTTGGATATTATTCTAAAAAAAATATAGGTATCGGTGAAAAGGTAGTAATTGGTGATGTAGAAGGTGTTGTAACTGCAATTGATAATATTTGTTTAACAGTTGTTACCGCTGAAGGTAAGGTGGTTTTACCTATTAAAAATGTGGTAGATAGTAAAATAGTAGTTAAAAGTTAATGGTTTTCAAAATATTATTATATATTTGTTCGATTGAAACGTGTAAAGTATTAAACACATTGATAGATTTCGGGGGACTTCTATCTTATAAGTAGAGATTTATTCCTACTAATCATGACCATCTTCGGATGGTCATTTTTTTGTTTAAAATGTGACTTTACAAATAAAATTGTGTCAAATAAGTAACGATAGTTTTTCGGGGGAATTGCTATCTTCGTTATTAATGAATATAAATGGCTTTTGTAAAACAAAAGCCATTTATATTTTATAGAATAATAAGTTTAGGTTCTTATTCGAAAGATAAATGAAGAAATATACCTCTTGTCCCAAGAAAATCAATAGGGTCTGTCCATTGGCTACCTCCAGGTCTTTGATTATCTCTTAAAAGCTCATTACTAATGGCAAAAACACCTCTAATTGAAGGAGAAAATTTAAAATAACTTAGATATAAATCTATACCTATACCAAGCTCATACATAATATTGCTTGAGGTTGTTCTAAATTCACCGGCAAAATTATCGTCACTATTCTTATCGTTACTAGAAAAATTATAATCGTAAGAAATACCACCTAATACGTATGGTCTGATATTGTTTAACCTGTTGGTACTTAGTTTTAAAATAAAAGGAAGGTGTAAATATGTTGCACCAACTTCTCTTGTTTTAATATTTTCTGCTCCAGGAATATGATTAAAAGTTAATGTTCTAGTATTTGATATTAAACCAGGTTCAAATCTTAAGTTAACATTATTGTGTAGTCTTAAATCGGCAATTAAACCAACATTAAAACCTATAGAGGAAGAAACTTCTACTTCTGGATTAACTCTATCAAAATCACTAGGTTTGTAAGAAACTTTATAACCATTGTTATTTAATCCTAAATAAAAACCATAATGAAATATAGGTTTATCAAAACTAGGTAAGTTTAATATTTTTTCACTTTGAGAATAAGAGTTAAAAGTAAAAACTCCTAAAAATCCGAATAACAAAAGTTTTTTTAGCATATTATTTTGTAGCTGTGTAAATTGATGCAACCCCAAAAGTTACAGGTAAATTCTTTGCATTCTTAAACCCGTTTTTTTGTAAAATATTGTTGAAAGCTTCTCCAAATGGAAAATAATTAGCACTTTCTGATAAATATGAGTAGGCAACTTTGTCTTTTGAAAAGATTTTACCAATAACAGGTAGTATAAAATTAGTATAAAATTTATAACCTTGTTTAAAAGGAAATTTTGTTGGATTTGAAGTTTCTAAAACTACAAATTTACCACCAGGTTTTAAAACACGTAATATTTCGGTTAAACCTTTATCTAGGTTTTCAAAGTTACGTACACCAAAAGAAACTGTAATTGCATCAAAAGTATTGTCTTCAAAAGGAATGTTTTCACTATCGCCAACAATCATTTCAATTTTGTCGGTTAAATTAGCTTTTGCAACTTTTTGTTTACCAACTTCTAACATTCCTGCAGAAATATCTAAACCAATAATTTTTTTAGGATTTAAATCATACATCATTAAGGCTAAGTCACCAGTACCAGTAGCGATATCTAAAATTTGTTGAGGTTTATTTTCTCCAACTAACTTTACTACTTTTTTACGCCAACTAACATCAATACCTAAAGAAATAACACGGTTTAATCCGTCATAATCTTCAGAAATATTGTCAAACATTTTAGCAACTTGTTCTTTTTTTCCTAATTCAGAATCTTTGTAAGGTTTAATTGTTTTTGACATGTGATTTTTATTATCCGTTTATAGCAACAACTTCGTTAATTTGATTTGGGAGCATATCTTTAAGCATGGTTTCTATACCATTTTTTAAAGTTACTGTTGATGATGGGCATCCGCTACAAGCTCCTTGTAAAATTACTCTAACTTGTTTTGTACTTTCATCATAACCTTGAAAAGCAATATTACCACCATCAGATGCTACAGCAGGTTTAATATATTCATCTAAAATATCAACAATTTTAGCTTCGATATCTGTTAAATCTTCCTTCGGAATTTCAAGATTTTGTTTTGTTTGTTGTTTAGGGAGCTCTTTAATAATGGTTTTACCATCTTGAATATAACTTCTTATAAAAGTTCTTACTTTCTGATATACTTCATTCCATTCTATCATATCGTATTTAGTTATAGATATATAGTTTTCTGAAATGAAAATCTCTTTAACAAAAGGAAAGCTAAACAGTTGTTGGGCTAATGGTGAAGAGCTACTAGCTTCTTCAATGTTTTTAAATTCAACATCAGTTTGAGTTAATGCTTTGTTGGTTCCGAATTTCATTACTGCAGGATTCGGTGTTACTTCTGCATAAACTTCAACAGCATCTTTCTTTGTAGTTTCTTCTTTTACAAGAGTATTACCTTCTTGTAAGTAAGCCTCTATTTGCTCACGAACTTCTTCTTCAACATCACTCCACTGAGCAATATCATATCGCTGTATTGCAATGAAATTAGCGGTTACTAATATTTTTTTTACAAACGGAAGATGAAAAAGTTGTTGTGCTAAAGGCGAGTTTTTAGCTTCGTCTATATTATTGAATTCATAACTACCACCGTTTACTAGAATAGTATTACTAATAAATTTTATAATGGTTTCGTTATTTGTTTCTTGTATGTTTATTTTAATTGAGCTCATAACTTGTAAATGAAGTGCAAAATTACGGTAAAAAACTGATATATGTATATATAAAAAGTCCTGCAAGAAGCAGGACTTTGATATTATTTGTAAAGTTTTTGATTATAGGTTAATGCTAAGTGTTGCTGATACTCTTGTTGTGTTGTTATTTATAGTTAAATCGTTCGTGTTATAGATACCATAATATTCAATGTTATCAAATTTGCTATAACTTAAGTCTATTTTTGTGTTTCCAAAATTATAACCTAAACCAGCTGAATAGCCTTTTATATTATCTTTGTTAGTATTGCCTCCGAGTAATAGATTAGGATCTTTCTCGTAGTGGTAACCACCACGAATGCTTATTCTGTCAAAACGCCACTCAGTACCTAAGTTTAAAGCTTGAGTGTTTCTGTAGTTGTTTGTAAAACTAGAATTTACTTGTGAGAAATCTCCACTACTAAATCTAATATTTTTATAATCTTTATAGGTATAGTCAAAACTTATTAAACCTTGTTTTCCGATGACATAAGCTCCACTAGCAGTAATTCTACTAGGAGACTTTAATTTGTATAAAATCCTAGGATTAATAATATCTTCGTTTCTAGGTATAGATAAAGCAGGAATTTCTTTCATTAAAATTTCGTCATAAAGATCCTGTAAAACTTCTTGATACCATGTAGGTGTTTCATAAGCTAAACCAACTCTAATATTTTGATTAAATTTATAAATAAAACCTAAGCCAAGAGAAAAACCAGTTCCTTGTATACGACTATCTTTAAATTCTTCAACATCTAATATGTTACCTGCTGCATCATCGTTTACTTCATTAAAAAGGTTTTCTCTACGAAATTCTAAATCATGAAAATTTAAAGATCCTCCTACGAACAATTTATTTTGATGCACTGCTGAAAAACCTAAATTTATAACACTCGATTGCCCTTGGGTTCTACTAGAAATAAACTGATCTATGCTTGCATCAAATATTCTTTTAGGGTTGTTAGTGTCACCTACGTGCTCAGTATAAAAAAGTCTATTGCTATTTCCTGTAGCTGTGTAAAAACCTTCAAAATCTTTTTTAACTCTATAGTTAAAGGTAAAAGCAAATCGATTCCATTCAGAATTGTAAGCAGTGTCAAAAGATAAAATCCCTCCAGCTTGGGTGATATTTAAAAAATCATCTTCTAAATTGGTTGCATTTCCATAGTAATTACTTAAATATTCAGTGTTTCTATTGTTTATAGTAATAGAAGCTGAACTTTTTTTAGCTACTGCAGATCCAGCAGGGTTTATACCAAAGGCAGAAATATCACCACCCAAAGCACCAAAAGCTCCACTCATTGCTTCAAAACGAGCAGTACCATAATTATCATCTTTTGAAAATAAAATACCTAAATCATTATAATTAAAAGATTGAGAAAAGGCAGTATATGTACTAGCGATTAATATCGCGAAAGTTAAAATTCGTTTCATTTTTTTCGTTAATTAGTTTAAAACTTATTTAGAAAAGTTGGTTTAAATTATCTTCTACTTCTTGAGCTTCTACCTCTAGAAGAGTTTCTAGAACTTCTGTTAGAACTGCTGCTTCTTGAAGAGGAATAACTACGAGAGCTTCTTTTTGGTGCTGAATAACTTCTGTTATTACTACTTCTAGAACTAGAGTAGTTACGACTATTTCTGTTAGGAGATTTTTTTACCGACCTTGAAGGTTTGTAGCCACTTGAGTTGTAATTTCTTGAGTTATTTGAAGAGTTTGCTACTCTAGAGTTAGAGCTTTTTGAAGATCTATTTCCGTTAGAGTTATATCGTCTTACGCTATTAGAAGCACGATTGTTTCTTGATCTATAACCTCTAGAGCTTTTAATAGATCTGCTACCTCTTGAGTTATATCCTCTAGTTGACCTTGTAGATCGTGTACTTCTTCTGTTAGAATTAAATCCTCTGGTATTTCTAGTAGATCTAGTTCCTCTTGAAGTTCGTGAAGTTGCACTTCTGTTACTTCTTCTATATACATTTGATGATCTTCTAGATGCTGTAGAGCTTCTTCTTCCTTTGTTGTAAGTTCTTCTAGAGTTTGAAGCAGTTCTGTACCCTCTATAAGGATTTGCGCCTCTATATATTCTAGAATATCTATTGTTATAGTATCTATTTCTGTAAAATGGAGGGCAATATGGATTATAAAATCCACCAAAACCTACACCGACATATAAACCTGAATTCCAATGATAAGGATGCCAGTTAGGATTGTACCCCCAGTTGTTCCATCTATTCCAGCGCCATCTGTTCCAACGCCAATTATTGTTCCATCCCCATGCTCCATCCCAATAAGGGTCGTAAAAATCATTATAGCCCCATCCCCAACGAGGATTAGTATTAATGTTTATAACAACATCAGAGTTTGTATTGTATCCCCAAGGTTCATTATTGTTATAAGTAATTCTTGTTTCAGGTCTTTCTTCATCAATAATATCTTCTTCAGAGTCAAAATCACCATTTTCAGAGTTGTAATTTTCAATATCTGTAAAAACATCAGTATCGTCTAAAATACCTAAACGTTCAACCTCTTTTCTAAAATAATTCTCTTCATATTCTTTATTTTCTGTACTGTTTTTAACAACCACTTTAGGTTGTGTTTCTTGTACTTCGTTATCTGCATAAATGCCGTCATCACTACCAGCAACCGTTTGCATTGTTCCGCAAGAAACAAATGTTGCTACCATTAATAATGATAGAATGTATAATGGGAGTTTGGTGTTGGTGTAATGTAACTTCATGTCTTTGTGATTTTAGGTTAAAGCAAATTATTTGAAAATGTACTGCAAAAACTTATTTCTTTGTTGGGCTTGTTACCTTTTTAATGTAATTTCGCAGTTCCAATTTACGCATAAAAAGTAACAAGTTTTGTGCCAAACTTTTGATTATGAGCAAACACTTAACAAAAAGAGCAGAAGATTACTCTAAATGGTATAACGAATTAGTTGTAAAAGCTGATTTAGCTGAGAACTCAGCAGTAAGAGGATGTATGGTTATTAAACCTTACGGATTTGCTATTTGGGAAAAAATGCAAGCAGAATTAGATAGAATGTTTAAAGAAACTGGGCATGAAAATGCGTATTTTCCGCTATTTGTACCAAAAAGTTTGTTTGAAGCTGAAGAAAAAAACGCTGAAGGTTTTGCTAAAGAATGTGCTGTTGTTACACACTATCGTTTGCAAAATGATCCAGATAAAGAAGGTAAGTTAAGAGTAGATCCGGAAGCTAAATTAGAAGAAGAGTTGGTAGTTCGTCCAACTTCTGAAGCAATCATTTGGAATACTTATAAAGGATGGATCCAATCATATAGAGATTTACCTTTGTTAATTAATCAATGGGCAAATGTTGTTCGTTGGGAAATGCGTACGCGTTTGTTTTTGCGTACTGCTGAATTTTTATGGCAAGAAGGTCATACTGCACATGCTACAAAAGCGGAAGCAATTGCAGAATCTAAACAAATGCAAGAGGTTTATGCAACGTTTGCTGAAAATTTTATGGCAATGCCAGTAGTAAAAGGAGCAAAATCAGAAAGCGAACGTTTTGCTGGAGCTGATGATACTTTAACTATTGAAGCATTAATGCAAGATGGTAAAGCATTGCAAGCAGGGACTTCTCACTTCTTAGGTCAAAATTTCGCAAAAGCATTTGATGTAAAGTATACATCTAAAGAAGGTAAGCAAGAACATGTTTGGGCTACTTCTTGGGGTGTTTCAACACGTTTAATAGGTGGATTGATTATGACACATTCAGATGACGCAGGATTAGTATTGCCTCCAAAATTAGCGCCAATTCAAGTAGTAATTGTACCTATATATAAAGGGGAGGAGCAGTTAGATGCTATTTCTGAAAAAGTATCAGTATTTGTAAAAGAATTAAGAGCGAAAGGAATTTCGGTTAAATTTGATAATAGAGATACATTCCGTCCAGGAGCTAAGTTTGCCGAATATGAACTAAAAGGAGTTCCAGTAAGAATAGCAATGGGTAAACGCGATTTAGAAAATGGAACCGTTGAGGTTGCTCGTCGTGATACTTTTGAAAAGCAAACTGTAGCTCAAGATAACCTTGTAGAGGTTGTTGCTAATTTATTAGAAGAAATTCAAGAGAACTTATTTAAAAAAGCATTAGATTATAGAAATAATCATATTACTGAGGTAACTACTTTTGAAGAGTTTAAAGATGTGATAAAAAACAAAAGAGGATTTGTTTCTGCACATTGGGATGGAACTATTGAAACCGAAGATAAGATTAAAGAACTTACAAAAGCAACCATTAGGTGTATTCCTAATGACGCTAAAAAAGAAGAGGGAGTTTGTGTGTTTACAGGGAAACCTTCATTAAAAAGAGTTCTTTTTGCGAAAGCTTATTAAATAGATAATTAAAACCCTGCTTTTTGCAGGGTTTTTTATTTGGAAAAAATGAAAAAAGCACATTTATTAATGTCAGCAGTAATAGTTATTATAGTTGCCCTAATGTATGGGGGTAATCCTAGTAAGATTTTGCCTCTAGTTTTTGATTTTAAGGTTGAGGATTTGGAGTTGAAAAACATTTTTAGAGCTATAATGGGATTGTATCTAGGTTTTGCATTCTTGTGGGTTTTAGGAGCTGTAAAAGAAATTTATT
>CAZCHR010000067.1:0-12787 GCA_964498665.1 uncultured Tenacibaculum sp.
GCATTATAAACATCAAAACCTTTGACTGATCTTGCTGATGCAGCTAATTTATCACCACTTTTTGTAAAGACCAATGTTGGTCTATAGTAAGTTTCTATTAATCTAGATGCTACAATACCGATAACACCTTTATGCCAGTTTTCATCGTAAACTACTGAAGTAAATCTCTCTGTTTCATTATTAGTTTCAATCTGAAGTAAGGCTTCTTGTGTTATTTTTTTATCAAGTTCTTTCCTGTCAGAATTAAATTTTTCGATAGAAGAAGCGAATTCAACTGCTGAGTCAAAATCCATTTCAGTTAACAATTCAACCGCATGGTTTCCATGTTTCATTCTTCCTGCAGCATTTATTCTTGGTGCAATAATAAAAACAACATCAGTAATTGTTAATTCCTTTTTTTGTAACTGATAAATAATGGCTTTAATTCCGTTTCGGGGTTGAGAATTAATTACCTGAAGCCCTAAGTAAGCTAAAGCTCTGTTTTCACCAGTCATCGGAACAATATCTGCTGCTATTGCAGTAGCTACTAAGTCTAAATATTCAATTAAATCATCAGAGGTTTGATTTCTTCGAGAGCCCAAAGCTTGAATCAATTTAAAACCAACTCCGCAACCACACAATTCATCATATGGATAGTTGCAATCTATTTGCTTTGGATTTAAAATTGCTACTGCTTTCGGAACTTCTTTTCCTGGTTTATGATGATCACAAATAATAAAATCAATGTTTTTTTGTGATGCGTATGTTACTTTTTCTATAGCTTTTATTCCACAATCCAATGCAATAATCAAAGAGAAATCATTGTCTTCTGCAAAATCGATTCCCATATAAGAAACTCCGTAACCTTCAGCATATCTATCAGGAATATATGTTGAAATGTTTGGATGAATGGTTTTTAAATATGATGACATTAAAGAAACAGCAGTGGTTCCGTCAACATCATAATCACCAAAAACCAAAATATTTTCATTGTTAGCAATTGCCTTTTCAATTCGTTTTACTGCAATATTCATATCCTTCATTAAAAAAGGATTGTGTAAATCTTCTAAAGAAGGACGGAAAAACTTTTTAGCTTTATCAAAAGTATCAATTTTACGTTGCACTAAAATTTTAGCCAAAGTTTTATCGATTGATAAATCTTTAGCTAATTGAGTTACTTTTTCTTTGTTGGGTTCTGGTTTTAATGTCCAGCGCATAGCAATTAAAATCTTTATTTATTATGAAAATGAATTGCAGTTTTTACATCAGCAAATTTTCTAAACATTTCCATTACTCCACAGTATTTATCAATTGATAAATTTACGGCTTTATTTATTTTATCCTCATCTAAATTGGTACCGTAAAAATGATAATCAACAGAAACTTTATTGTAATATTTAGGATGTTCTTCTGTTAATTCTCCTGATGTTTCCATTTTAAAATCATCTATAGAAACACGCATTTTCTTTAATAAAGAAACAACGTCTAATCCAGAGCATCCTGCCAAAGAAGAAAGCATCATTGCTTTTGGCCCTAAACCAGAATTATTTCCTCCATTTTCTTCAGAAGTATCAATAAGTGTTTTATGTCCACTCGGATTATCTGTTTCAAATTGCATATTTTCTTTCCAAACTGTTGTAACTGTATGTGATGCCATATTTTTTTTGTTTCTTGCGTAAGTTGTTTTGTGTTTGTCGACAAAAAATATCGAACAATTACACAAACTTACTATAAAAAGCGATTAATAAAAATTAAAACATAAAACTATGCCATTAGTAACACCTTTATCAGCAAATCATGATATTGAAACAAAAGAATTAGCAGATTTTTTTAATGAAACATTAGGTTTTTGCCCTAATTCTGTATTAACAATGCAACGTCGTCCAGCTATTTCAAAAGCGTTTATTAATTTAAATAAAGCGGTTATGGCTAATGAAGGACGTGTAACTTCTGCCTTAAAAAGAATGATTGCTTGGGTTTCAAGTAATGCAACAGGTTGTAGGTATTGTCAAGCACATGCAATTCGTGCTGCAGAGCGTTATGGAGCAGAGCAAGAGCAATTAAATAATATTTGGGAATACAAAACACATGCTGCTTTTTCTGATGCAGAACGCGCTGCTTTAGATTTTTCGTTAGCAGCTTCTATGTTACCAAATATGGTAGATGAGAAAATTAAAACGGAATTATATAAATATTGGGATGAAGGAGAAATTGTTGAAATGCTAGGTGTAATTTCTCTTTTTGGATATTTAAATCGCTGGAATGACTCTATGGGAACTTCGATAGAAGATGGTGCTGTTGAATCTGGAAACCAATATTTAGGAAAACATGGATGGGAAAAAGGAAAACATATTTAATTTAAAATAGAACAAAGAAAAAGGAGATGAATAGTATTCATCTCCTTTTTTATAATCAATTAGATTAATTAGTTGTTATTTTTTTAACAAATCTCTAATTTCAGCTAATAATTCTTCCTGACTTGGTCCTTTTGGTGCTTCTGGAGCAGGTTCTTCTTTTTTCTTCATTTTGTTATATGATTTAATCATCATAAACATAACAAAACCAACAATAATTAAATTGATGATTGAGTCTATCCAAGCACCATACATAATTGCATTTTCTGCTTGTGTTACTTTTCCTGCAGCATCTAAAACAGCTTCAGATAAAACTATTTTTTGATCGGCAAAACTAACACCGCCAGTAAACATACCTACAACAGGCATTACGATGTTACTAACGAAACCTTTTACAACCCCACCAATAGCTCCAGCCATAATTACTGCTACAGCAAATTCAATTACATTACCGCCGGTAATAAATTCTTTAAATTCTTTTAACATTATCTTTGATTTTTTAATAGTTATTAGACCTGCAAAGTATAAAAAAATTAACTCTCAACCAATCTTTTTACACGCTGAGATACAGATGTTAATATTTCATAAGGAATAGTCCCGCATTTATGTGCCATAAATTCTATATGTTGTTGGTGATTGAAAAGAATTACGGCATCACCTTCTTTACAATCTATTTTTGTAACATCTACCATAATCATATCCATACAAACATTACCAATAATAGGAGCTGGTTGATTATTTATAATAACAAAACCCGCTTCGTTTCCTAGTTTTCTTGATATTCCATCTGCATGTCCAATAGGTATAGTTGCGCTTCGAGTTTCTTTGTTGGCTGTGAAAGCTCTATTGTAACCTACTGTTTCTCCCGGTTGTACTATGTTTATTTGCGAGATAATAGATTTTAGCGTGTGAGTATTTTTTAATTTACTTGTTTCTTCTTGATTGTTACCAAACCCATACAATCCAATACCTAAACGAACCATGTCAAATTGTGCTTTCGAGTAATTTACAACTCCAGATGTATTTAAAATATGTATCATAGGTTCATAACCTAAATGTTCGTATATCTGTTTTACGATGTACGCAAAATTATTAATTTGCCCTATTGTAAACTCTTGTTCATTAACATCATCACTAGCAGCCAAATGAGAAAATACAGAGGCAACTTTTATATTGTTAGATTGTTTTAATTGGGTAAGAAGAGCTGGTACGTCTGTATGCCAAAACCCTAGTCTGTTTAAGCCTGTATTAAATTTAATATGAACAGGATAGTTCATTAAAGGTTCTTTATCTGCTAATTCTAAAAAAGCATCAAAAATTTTAAAATTATATAAATTAGGTTCTAACCTATGTTTTACAGCTTCTTTTAAGTTTTGAATCTGAGGATGCAACACTAAAATAGGAGTTTTAATTCCTGCTTCACGTAAAACAACACCCTCATTAACATATGCTACAGCAAAATAATCTACTTTATCTTGAAGGATTTTGGCAATAGCTAATGACTCGCTTCCGTAACCAAAAGCCTTAACAACGGCTAAAACTTTAGTTGTAGGATTTATCTTTTGTTTAAAATAATTAAGATTATGTAGTAATGCATCTTGATTAATTTCTAATACGGTAACATGGTTATTCATCAAATAAAGGTTCTTTCTTTTTGTTTTGTTTTTGTGTTGCTTTGTAATATGCTGCTCTGCTTAAAGGTTCGTATTCTTGAGTTTCACCCAATAAAACTAAATCTTCACTTTGAGCTTTTCTATAGCTATAATGAGCTAAATTTCCTGTGTGAGTACAAACAGCATGTACTTTTGTTACGTATTCAGCAGTAGCCATTAACGCTGGCATTGGTCCGAATGGATTTCCTTTAAAATCCATATCTAATCCAGCAACGATAACACGAATACCTCTGTTTGCTAAATCGTTACAAACAGCTACGATTTCATCATCAAAAAACTGAGCTTCATCAATACCAACAACGTCAACATTGTTTGCTAGTAAACGTATGTTAGCAGATGCGGGTACCGGAGTAGATCGTATTCTGCTATCATTATGTGATACTACTTCTTCTTCGTCATATCGGGTATCAACTGAAGGTTTAAAAATTTCTACACGTTGTTTTGCAAATTGCGCACGTTTTAATCTACGAATTAATTCTTCGGTTTTACCCGAAAACATTGAGCCGCAAATTACCTCAATCCAACCAAATTGTTCTGTATGATTTACTGTATTTTCAAGAAACATTTTGTAATTTTAAGCTCTAATTATTGATTTTTGTGTTACTTTCGAATAAGGAACAAATTTATTAAAATTTAGCAGCAAAAATTAAAATCAAACAACAACTTATGCACAAAAAACTCGCATCAGATTTAACCAGTTTAGCACACAGTATTTTACAGATGAAAAATAAAGAAGATGTGTTTGAGTTAAAGCAAAAAGCATATGAAGTTTATGAAAAACTTTCGGTTTTAGCTTATGTAGAAGAATATATAAATAACACCCCTAATCCATCTAAAACAAAAGATGAATTATTGCAGGATATTTTATTAGCTGAAGAAAATAGAATTGAAAAACCTTTACCTAAAAGTGATAAAGTAATTCATCAACTAGATGATTTGGAAGATGATATCGATGTAGAAGCTGAAGATATTAGTAATAATATTATAGGGGCAATTGAAAATGATGATATTGATACTAGTATAATTGAAGAAATTATAGAGCAACCTTTTGATGAAATAGAATCCATAATTTTTAATGAATCTGACCATGTTAAAAACGACATGAAAGATATCGGAAAAAAGAAAACCCCTACACTTGAAGATGAATTACAAGACACTATTTCAGTAGATGTGATGGCTGATTTATTCGAAAAAGTGGAGCCTAAAAAATCATTAAACGACCATTTACAAAGTTCAATAAAAATAGATTTAAATGATAGAATAGCTTTTGTAAAACATTTGTTTGATGGCAATCAAAATGATTTCAATAGAGTTGTTTCTCAATTAAATACTTTTAAAACAGAAAAAGAAGCTAAGAAATTTATCAATAAAATGATAAAACCCGATTATAATTGGACAGAAAAAGAAGAATATGAAACAAGATTATTAGAAATAATAGAAAGAAAATTTATATAATTAGCTTAGTTTATGTTTGTGAAAATGAAACGTTTTTCTAAAGCTGTATTATTAATATTATTATTCAGTTTTATAAGTAGTTGTAAGTCTACTTACAATACTCAAGATTTTTCTGTTAAAAAAATACCTTTAGCTCCTAATTACAATTTAGAAAGTTCTTGGGCAGTATTACCTACAAAATATACTTCGAATTATAAGAAATATGCATCCACGAAAATAGATACATTAAAAGCTGATGTTTTTTATATTTATCCAACATTAAATACAAGTAAAAAAGATATTCGTTGGAATGTTCCTTTATCTGATCTTGAACAAAGAGAAAAGGTGGTTTCTAAAGCAGTTCTTTATCAGTCTTCTGCATTTGCAAAAACGGGTAAAATTTATGTTCCGTTTTACAGACAAGCTCATTATCGCTCTTTTGTTAAGGGTTTTAAAAAAGAAGGAAAAAAAGCGTTAAGGTTAGCTTACCAAGATGTTAAGAATGCTTTTCATGTCTATTTAACTAAATACAATAAAAATAGACCTATTATTATTGTTGGCCATAGTCAAGGTTCTCGACATGCAATTCAGTTATTGAAAGATTTTTTTGATAAAAAGTCATTGCAAAAAAAGTTAATAGCCGCTTATCTACCAGGTATGCGAGTAAAACCAAATGAATTAAGCACTATAAAGCAAATGATTACTCCATATGAAACTGGAGGTTTTGTTTCTTGGAACACTTTTAAAAAAGGTAATTACCCTAAAAATAAAAATTGGTACAAGGGGTACACAACGACAAACCCAATAACTTGAGATCAATCAAAAACAACAACATTAAAACAACATAAAGGCTTTTTATATAGTAATGGAAAAATATATTCAAAAGCATTAAAACTTGAAATTACTGATGGATTAGTTTGGTCTACAAACCCAAAATTTCCTTTACGATTTCTTATGTCGTTTCTTAAAAATTATCATGCGGGGGACATTAACTTATTTTGGAAGGATATTAGAGATAATAGCCTTGTGAGAACCAAAAAATGGTTGGATAGTCAGTAATTTAGATAATTACTAAACTTTAAAAGTAAGAACAGGTTTAGATATGTTTTTTGATAATCTAACGGAAACACTTTCATTAAAGAAACGTGATAATCCGCTTCTGCCATGAGTTGCTAATGAAATAATATCAATATTATTTTCATTAGCAAAGTTCAAGACACCTTCTTGAATAGATTTGTCGCTGTATATTTTAATCGAATAATCATCCACTTTGTGGTTACTTATAAAATCCATTATTTTCTTTTTAGATTGACTAGTATTTTCAAAATGTTGTGGAGTGTTTATTTTTAAGAAATAAATTTTACTTTTAAATTTATTAGCAAAATCTAGAAAGCCTTCAAGAGCTTTAGCTTCATCGTTTTCAAAAGTTGATGCAAAAACTAATTTTTTTAGTTTAAATTTATCATCATCTTTTTTCGAAACAAGAACTGGTACTTCTGAGTTTCGAACGGTTTTTTCAGTGTTAGATCCAATAATTATTTCCTCTAAGGCTGTATGTCCTTTAGAGCCCATAATAATTAAATCAGCATTAATTTTTTTAGAATAATCTCTAATACCTTCGTACGGATTTTGAAATCGTATAGAATGATAAATGTGTTCAACATCAGTAAAATACTTATTCTTATAATCAAGAAGTTTGTCTTTGATTTTTCTAATGTATAGCATGCTTTCAGGCATACTTATATTTGCTCCCGAAGCCATATCAGAAAAACCACTGGGTAGCTCTACCATATGAATCAAATGTATTTCACTATTGGTTTTTAAAGCTACTTTACACGCTATTTTAGAGGCGTATTCAGAGTGCTTTGAAAAATCTACTGGAAGTATTATTTTTTTCATAAAAAAAGATTTAGAGTGAGATAGTACTTAAAAACACAAAAAACATTTTAATTACGAAAGAGGCTATAAGGTTGCGCATTAATGAATAACTTACTATATTTGCAGCAAATTTATTAATTAGATGGATGAAGGGGACGAGAGTCCCCTCTTTTTATACCTTAGGATGAATCAAGATAAAGTAAAAGAATTATTACAAGAAGCCTTGCAAGAAAATGAATCACTGTATTTGATTGATTTGCAGTTTTTAGCAAATAGCAAGATAAAAGTAATTGTAGATGGAGATTCAGGTGTGCCATTAAGTGAGTGTGTTCGTATTAGTAGAAATATAGAACATAATTTAGATAGAGAAGAAGAAGATTTTTCTTTAGAAGTTACCACTCCAGATATTTCACATCCACTAACTGTTAAGCGTCAGTATAAAAAGAATATTAGTAGAATTTTAAAAGTTAAAACAGCAACTGAAGAATTCGAAGGTACGTTAACCGAAGCAACAGACGATAATATTACATTGTTTTGGAAAGCTAGAGAACCAAAACCAATTGGTAAAGGAAAGCATACGGTAGAAAAAACAGTAACTGTATCGTATCAAGAGATTAAGGAAGCAAAAGTGAAGATCATATTTTAATAAGAGAATGAAATGGAAAATATTGCATTAATTGAGTCATTTTCAGAGTTTAAAGATAATAAAAGTATAGACAGGGTAACATTAATGTCTATCTTAGAAGAAGTATTTCGTGCTGCATTAAAACGTAGATTTGGTTCAGATGAAAACTTCGATATAATTATCAACCCAGACAAAGGAGATTTAGAAATTTGGAGAAACCGAGTAGTAGTTGCTGATGGTTTTTCTGAGGATGATAATGAAGAAATTGAGCTTGCAGAAGCAAGAAGAATTGAACCAGATTTTGAAATTGGTGAAGACGTATCTGAAGAGGTTAAGTTAATAGATTTAGGAAGACGTGCTATTTTAGCATTACGTCAAAACCTTATTTCTAAAATCCATGAACACGATAGTACTAACATCTTTAAACAATTTAAAGATTTAGAAGGTGAAATTTATAGTGCAGAAGTACATCATATTCGTCATAATGCAGTAATTTTGTTAGATGATGAAGGAAACGAAATTGTTTTACCAAAAAGTGAGCAAATTCGTTCAGACTTTTTTAGAAAAGGTGATGCAGTTCGTGGAGTTATAAAATCGGTAGAGTTAAGAGGTAATAAACCTGCTATTATTTTATCAAGAACTTCACCAGCATTTTTAGTAAAATTATTCGAACAAGAAATACCAGAGGTTTTCGACGGATTAATTACAATTGAAGGTGTTGCTAGAATACCTGGAGATAAAGCTAAAATAGCAGTAGATTCTTATGATGACAGAATCGACCCTGTTGGAGCATGTGTTGGAGTTAAAGGATCTCGTATTCACGGTATTGTTCGTGAATTAGGAAATGAGAACATTGATGTAATAAATTATACAAAGAACGAACAGTTATTTGTTTCTAGAGCATTAAGTCCAGCAAAAGTAACTTCTGTAGATATTAAGTTATATGAAGAAGAGAAAAATGGTAAAAAAGGACGTGTAAACGTTTTATTAAAACCAGAAGAAGTATCTAAAGCAATTGGTCGTGCAGGAGTTAATATTCGTTTAGCAAGTGAGTTAACAGGATATGAAATTGATGTACAACGTGAAGGTTTAGAAGAAGAAGATGTTGAGTTAACAGAATTTTCTGATGAAATCGAAGCTTGGGTAATTGAAGAGTTTAAAAAGATAGGTTTAGATACAGCTAAGAGCGTTCTTGAAAAAGATGTTTCTATGTTAGTACAAAGAACAGATCTAGAAGAAGAAACGATTTTAGAAGTTCAACGAGTTTTAAGAGAAGAATTCGAAGACTAAATAAAATAAAGGAAGTTAAGTATACCTTGTGTAATATCACGAAAACTTAACAACTAAAGAAAAAAAACATAACTATACTAAAAATATAAAGTGTGTTTTTTCAATAAAAAGTATAAAATAATTTATGGCTGAAGCTAAAAAATTAAGACTTAATAAAGTATTAAAAGAATTAAATATCTCTTTAGACAGAGCTGTTGAACATTTGGCTAAGAATGGTCGCGAAATCGAAGCTCGCCCTACTACTAAAATATCATCAGAAGAATATCAAATATTATTTGATGGATTTCAGACTGATAAATCTAAAAAAGTAGCTTCTAAAGAAGTAGGTGAAGAAAAACGTAAGGAGAGAGAAGAAAATCGTCAACGATTAGAAGAAGAGCAAGAAAAGAAGAGATTAGAGGACGAGGCTAAAAAGCAAGAAGTTTTAAAAGCTAAAGCTAAAAAATTAGAGTTGAAAACTCAAGGTAAAATAGATTTAAAAACAGGTAAGCCAGTTGAAGAGTCTAAAGAACCTGTTGTAGTTAAAGAAACTAAAATAGTTGAAGAAGTTAAAAAAGAAATTTTAGCTCAAGAAACTAAAAAGGGAGAAGAGAAAAAAAATGTAACTACTACTCCAAAGGTTGAAAAACCAAAAGAAGTTAAGGTTAGTGCTCCTAAAAAAATAGATATCGAAGCCTCTAAAGCAATACCAACAACTAAAAAAACGGTTGAAGCAAAAAAAGAAGAAGCTGAGAAAAAAGAACCAGCAGTTGAAATTACTGCTGAAAATGCTGAGAAAATTAAAACTCAGTATAAAAAATTAGATGGTCCTAAAATTACAGGGCAAAAAATTGATTTAAAACAATTTGAAAGACCTAAGAAGAAAAAACCTGATGCTAAAGCAGACGCAGATAAGAAAAAGCGTAAAAGAATTAGCAAACCAGGTACACCTAAACCAGGTGGTGGTGTAGGTAGACCTCAAGGAAATCGTGGTGGAGGAAACCGTGGTGGAAATAATCGTCCAGGATTTAGAGGTAGAGGTCAAAGACCACCTGTTAAAAAAGAGGAACCAACAGAAGCAGAAGTACAAAAACAAGTACGTGAAACTTTAGAGAGACTTCAAGGTAAATCTAAAAAAGGTAAAGGAGCAAAATACCGTAGAAATAAAAGAGATGCTCATCGTGAACAATCAGAAGCAGATTTACAAGCTGCACAAGCAGAAAGCAAAGTATTAAAAGTAACAGAATTTGTTACCGTTAGTGAGGTTGCTACCATGATGGATGTTCCAGTAACAAACATTATTTCTTCATGTATGATGCTAGGAATGATGGTAACAATGAATCAGCGTTTAGATGCTGAAACATTATCAATTGTTGCTGAAGAATTTAATTATACTGTTGAATTTGTAGGTGCAGAAGTAGAAGAATCTATTGAAGAAGTAGAAGATAAACCAGAAGATTTAATAGGTCGTGCACCAATTATTACGGTAATGGGTCACGTAGATCATGGTAAGACTTCGTTATTAGATTATATTCGTAAAGCGAATGTGATTGAAGGTGAATCAGGAGGAATTACACAGCATATTGGTGCTTATGCAGTAAGTGTTGGGGATCAAAAAATAGCATTTTTAGATACACCAGGTCACGAAGCCTTTACAGCAATGCGTGCTCGTGGAGCTCAAGTTACCGATTTAGTAATTATTGTAGTTGCAGCAGATGATGATGTAATGCCTCAAACAAAAGAAGCAATATCTCACGCACAAGCAGCAGGAGTTCCAATTATATTTGCTATCAACAAGATTGATAAGCCAAACGCGAATCCAGATAATATTAAAACACAACTTTCTTCTATGAATTTATTAGTAGAAGATTGGGGAGGTAATATTCAATCTCAAGAAATTTCTGCTAAAACAGGACAAGGAGTTGAAGATTTACTTGAAAAAGTATTATTAGAAGCAGAAGTATTAGAATTAAAAGCAAACCCTAATAAGAACGCAACAGGAGCAGTAGTTGAAGCTTTATTAGATAAAGGTAGAGGATATGTATCTACAATTTTAGTACAAGCTGGTACTTTAAAAATTGGAGATTATATCTTAGCAGGTAAACATAGTGGTAAAGTAAGAGCTATGTTTGATGATAAAGGAAATAAAGTAAAAGAGGCAGGACCATCAACACCAGTGTCAATCTTAGGATTAGACGGTGCACCACAAGCAGGTGATAAATTTAATGTATTTGATGATGAGCGTGAAGCGAAGCAAATTGCAGCAAAACGTTCTCAATTACAACGTGAGCAATCTGTAAGAACACAGAAAACGTTAACGTTAGCAGAAATTGGTCGTCGTATTGCATTAGGAGATTTCAAAGAATTAAACATTATCTTAAAAGGAGATGTAGATGGTTCGGTAGAAGCATTAACAGATTCTTTCCAGAAATTATCAACTGAAGAAATTCAAGTTAATATTTTACATAAAGGAGTTGGAGCGATTACTGAATCTGATGTGTTACTAGCAACAGCTTCAGATGCAATTATTGTTGGATTTAATGTACGTCCGCAAGGAAATGCTCGTGTAGTAGCAGATAGAGAAGAAGTTGATATCAGAACTTATTCTATTATCTATGATGCTATCAACGACTTGAAAGATGCAATGGAAGGAATGTTATCTCCTGAAATGAAAGAAGAAGTTCTTGGTAATATTGAAATTAGAGAAGTTTATAAAATTTCTAAAGTTGGAAATATTGCAGGATGTATGGTAATGAATGGTAAAATTACAAGAGATGCTAAAGTTCGTATTATCCGTGACGGAATTGTTGTTCATGATGGGTTATTAACTTCATTAAAGCGTTTTAAAGATGATGTTAAAGAAGTAACTAAAGGATACGATTGTGGTCTTCAAATTAAAGGATACAACGATATTAAAGAAGGTGATGTAATTGAAGCTTATACTGAAATAGCAGTTAAGAAAAAGCTTAAATAAATCTTTTCTCATATAGAATTTAAAAGACACCTAATAAAGGTGTCTTTTTTATTTTCAATAATATATCTTTTAACGGACTATTAATAAATTTTGGCTTACTTTTTAACTGGTCGCATTAAGCCTTCTTGAGCTACAGAAGCTATCAAAACACCATTTCTAGTATATATATTTCCACAAGCAAAACCACGAGCTCCAAATGTATTAGGACTTTCTACTGAAAACAACATCCAATCATCAAAATCAAAATCACGGTAAAACCACATTGAATGATCTAAACTCGCCATTTGTGTATTTCCGAAGTTAGCGACACTAGCATTAGGGTTTAAACAAGCTGTTAAAATATTATAATCAGATATATAGGTTAATATTTGCTGCTTTACTTCTAAATCAAACTCTTTTGAATCACCTTTTAATTTAAACCACACGTCTACTACTGGTGGTAAATCTTTCATATCTAAAGGATTTGCAATTTGTACAGGTTTAAAATCTATTGGACGCTCAACACTTAAAAAAGATTTCATTTTTTTTGGTAAAAAATCACCGAATTGATCTAACATATCCGTCCAGCTAAACAATTCCTCAGGTTGTTTTATATCTTTTT
>CAZCHR010000068.1:0-12744 GCA_964498665.1 uncultured Tenacibaculum sp.
ATATAAACCTTTGCCGTTTAAAATTAAACCTTCAATAAAATATTCCTTATCTCCTAAAATCGGATTATTAATAGCTAATAAATGTTTTCTTAATTGATGTTTTCTACCTGTTTTTGGTTTAAGTTCAACTAAATTTAAAAAACCAAAACGTTCTGAGGTTACAGATTTTATAGTTTTATATGTTGTAAATGCTTTTTTAGAATCAATTAATAGATCAATTTCACCATTTAGTTTCATTTTCCCAATAGTAATTGCGTGGTAAGTTTTCTGAATTTCTTTATTTTCAAATAATTTATTTAAAGCAATGATTGACGCATTGGTTTTACCAACAAGTAATAATCCACTTGTAGGATAATCTAAACGATGGACAGGTCTTGGGCGAACTGCATCTGATTGTGAACTTTTTTGTAGATTTTGAGATAGGGCATTATCAATAGTTGCGAAAGAATTTCCGCTTACTAAAATACCTGAAGGTTTATATATAATAGCCAAATAGTCATCTTCAAATAAAACGTCTAAATCTAAATTTAAACGTTTTAATGAAGTGTTTTCTTTGGTTTGAAATAATTCGATAGTTTCACCACCATTTATAAATTGAGCTGTTGATGTTACTTTACCATCAACTAAAATGAGTTCTTTTTTAATCGCTTTTTTAATTCCAGATTTAGATGGAAGTGCTTTAAAAATTCCAACTCCATATTCTTGTAAACGAATTGGTTTTTCTAATTGTGGAACTTTATGGGTTTCTGATAGAATCATTTTTTAGAGTAGCTTTCTTTTTTAGGTCAAGGATTTTTTTCTTTTTTGAATTGAAATAAATAGTTGAATCTAACGAAATACTACTAAGTTTTAATAAATATTTACGAGCCTCTTTGTCATTTAAATTGATATAATGCTTCATTGCGTCTAAAGATAAGCTGTCTATTTCGAGGTATTCATTGATTTCTTTGTCTTCAATAATATCATCTTGATGAAAAGTTATTATGTCATTGAAATATGTTAAACCTGTTATTTCAGATTTTTTGTAAGGTTTAGTCGTTGCTCTTTCTTTTTGAAAAATAAAAATATATTCTGATGTACTACCTACGTATACTGTGTTAATTTCTTGTGAAGATATTTTTTTTTGATTAAAATTAAACTCAATAGCTTTTGTTGGGTGAAATATCATTTTAAATCCAGCCATGAGTGTTCCTGACAAACCTGTTAGATAAAATATGAAAAGAAAAGAATTAATTAGTTTTAATTTATTTAAATTAACCTCATGAGGTAATCCTTTTAAATTATCGATAGTTATATGGTTTAAAATAAATAAAAAAACCATTATAGTAGTCAAGAAAAATCTCTCAGAAAGAGAATGTAGAGAATAAATATCTTTAAGGTAAGGGGATATTGATAAAGGAAAAGAATGCTCGTTTGTTGATATGTAAAATAAGAAAAAAGCAGCAATTTGCCCAAGTATAGCAAGAGAATTAGTATTCTTTTTTTCTTTTTCATTTATTTGAGTGTTACTTTTTCTTTTGCTAAATAAATTTATGATAAAAAAAAGTAAACAATAAATTAAGATAAGGTAAAACAAGAAAAAGAAAATAAAAGGAATAAACTCAATAAAAAATACTGAGATATCTGATATTGATATAAATGTAGTGATATTAATGTTGAAAGATTGAAAGTAGGAATATTTGTATATTAGACCAAGAGCAATAAAATAGAGGGAAAATAAAGAAAGGCTTACTTTTTTTAACTCATCTAATATTCCTAATAAATCTTTTGTGGTTTTTTTCATGATTGAATTGTATAAAACTTAAAACCCAACAGCTTTATCATCTCCGCGAGGATCAGCACCACCTTCTAATTTTCCGTTAGGTAATATTAAAATACCTTCAATTTTTCCAATTACAGGAGAGTCTTGTTCGTTGATTATATAACCTTTTTTTTGTAGTTCTTTAACCACATTTCTATCAAACTTATTAGGTTCCATCATAATAACATCTGGTAACCATTGATGATGAAAACGAGGTTGATTTACGGCTTCTTGCATTCCGAATCCGAATTCGTGAACATTTAAAATGGTTTGCATTACTGAGGTAATAATTGTTGATCCACCAGGAGTTCCAACAACCATAAATAGTTTACCATTTTTCTCAACAATTGTTGGAGTCATAGAACTTAACATTCTTTTTTCTGGAACTATTTCATTTGCTTTAGCTCCAATTAGACCAAACATGTTTGGTACACCAGGTTTACTGCTAAAATCATCCATTTCATTATTTAAAAAGAAACCTAAATTAGAACAATATAATTTAGAACCGTAAGCTCCGTTAATTGTAGTGGTTACTGAAACAGCATTACCAAATTGATCTACGATAGAGTAGTGGGTGGTTTCATCGCTTTCTACCATTTCAACCGTTCCGTGAGCAACATCAGTAGATTTTGTTGCTTTTTCAAAAGAAAAATCATCCATTCTACCTTTAGTGTATTCTTTAGAAATCAACTTTTTTAAAGGGATTTTTACAAAATCAGGATCACCTAAAAAGAAACTTCTATCGGCATAAGCTCTACGTTCTGCTTCGGTAATTATTTGAATTGTTTTTGTAGTGTTATGTCCGTATTTACTTAAGTTATAAGGTTCAATTCCGTTCATTATTTGTGCTAAACAAATTCCTCCACTTGATGGAGGTGACATAGAAATTACTTTTAAATCATCATATTTAAAAGTAATTGGTTTTCTCCATTTTACTTCATATTTAGCTAAATCTTCTTCGGTCATAATTCCACCATTAGCTTGCATAAAAGTAACTAAACGTTTAGCAGTTTCACCTTTATAAAACTCATCACGTCCGTTTTTTAATATACGTTCTAAAGTGTTGGCTAAAGCATTGTATTTTATAGTGTCGTTTTGTTTCCAGTTTTTATCAAGTAATATGGTATCTTTATTTGCTTTTGGAAAATATGGACGATATTTTTTAATTCTTGCTTCTTGTTTTTTAGTAACGATAACTCCGCGTTTTGCTAAAGCGATAACAGGTTTTAAAATATCTTCGATAGGTAAAGAACCAAACTTTTTATGAGAAGCAAAAACACCGGCAACTGTACCTGGAATTCCAACCGCCATAGCGCCTAAAGTACTTTTGTTTTTAATAACATTTCCAAGACTATCTAAAAACATATTTTTAAAGGAAGCTAACGGAGCTTTTTCTCTATAATCTAAAGCACCAATTTCTCCATTGTTTTTACGGTATACCATAAATCCGCCTCCACCAATATTACCAGCATAAGGATAAGCTACAGCTAAAGCTAATTCGGTAGCAGCCATTGCATCAAAAGCATTACCACCTTTTTTTAAAATATCAGCACCAATTTTAGAAGCTTCTTCACGAGCAGAAACTACCATTGCTTTGTTGGTAATTAACCCTGTAATTTTTTCTTTGTTAGTTGTTTTTTTACAACTTAAAATTAACAGAGAAGTTAAAGAGAGAAATAGTATTTTATATTTCATTACTATGAGATGTTTTGTTAAGAGTTGATGAGCAAAATTCGCGTAAATCTTCAAAGAAAAGAGTGAAATCTTCTTCGAATAATTGATAATTAATTAATAAATCTTCAGATGCTAAATTCATTTTAGATATTCCTTTCGTTCGATTATTCATTCCGTTTAATACTTCTTGAATACCTTTTGCAAATTGATAATTATATAGCCAGTTATATTTTACCATATATGGTAAAATTTCTTGTGTTTTTTCAGGGAGTTTGTCTATGTTTTCTTCAAGTAGTTTATATACCGAGTTAACATAAATACCTAAAGGTATTTGAGAGTAGTTTTTCCAATTTTTAGCTAAAAAATGATCGAAAAAAATATCAATGATAACACCATCGTAATGACCATATCGTTCGTGAAGTCTACGTTTACTTTTTCTTACAATTTCATGAGTATCTGTAAAAGTATCTATTTTACGATGTAGTAAAATACCTTTTTGTATTTCTTCTGAAAAATGAGAGAATTTATTTCCTTTAATATGGTCGGCAATAAAATTACCAATCATTAACTCTTTATTATTTCCTGAAAGATACAGGTGTGCTAAAAAATTCATTTTATAAAAGTAAACAAAAAACCACAACTTATTAGTTGTGGTTTTTGATATTTTTAAAATATGGATTAATTTTTAACAGGAGTATTCTTAAGAATTTCTAATAAGAATTTCCAGAATTTTTGAGTTGATGAAATTTGTGCACGTTCATCTGGTGAATGTGCTCCTTTAATGTTTGGTCCGAAAGAAACCATATCCATATCTGGATAATTCTGTCCTAAAATTCCACATTCTAATCCAGCGTGACAAGCAGCTACATTTGCTTTCTCTCCATGTAACTCTTCGTATAAGTCAGAAACTGTTTTTAAAATTTCTGATTTTATGTTTGGTAACCATCCTGGGTATGATCCAGAAAACTCAACATCAAAACCAGATAATTCAAAGGCAGCACGTAAAGAGTTTGCTAAATCCCATTTATTAGTTTCAGAAGAAGAACGTGTTAAACATCCGATTTTAATAGCTCCGTCTTTAACGATAACGCGAGCAATATTGTTTGAAGTTTCTACTAATCCTTCAATATCTGGACTCATTCTGTAAACTCCGTTTAAAGCGGTGTATATAGATTTTATCAAACCTTCTTGTACACCTAAATCCATTACGTTTTTAGGAGTTTCGATAAGTTTTAATTCAATAGATAAATTAGGTTCTAATGTTAAAAACTCAGCTTTTATTTTGTTGATAAGTTCATTAATTTCAAATAAGAAAGGTTCTTTAGAAACAGTATCGATAACAACTGTAGAAAAGCTTTCACGAGGGATAGCATTACGTAAACTACCTCCGTTTATTTCAGAAACTCTTAATCCGAAGTTTGTAAAACCGTCAAATAATAAACGATTCATTATTTTGTTTGCATTTCCTAAACCTTTAATGATGTCCATTCCTGAATGACCACCGCTTAATCCTGTAACAGATACTTCAAAAGCAGTTGTGTTTTCTGGAGTAGCTTCTTCAGTATAAGTTCTTGTAGCGGTTACATCAACTCCACCAGCACATCCCATGCCAATTTCATCATCTTCTTCAGTATCTAAGTTTAATAAAATATCACCTTTTAAAATACCACCTTCAAGTCCCATTGCACCAGTCATACCAGTTTCTTCATCAATAGTAAATAAAGCTTCGATTGCTGGGTGTTGAATGTCAGTAGATTCTAAAACCCCCATTATTGAAGCAGCGCCTAAACCGTTATCTGCCCCAAGAGTTGTACCTTCTGCCTTTACCCAATCTCCATCAACAAACATTTTAATTCCTTCAGTATCAAAATCAAAAATAGTATCAGAATTTTTCTGATGTACCATGTCTAAATGACTTTGCATCACAACAGTTTTTCTATTTTCCATTCCTGAAGATGCTGGCTTGCGAATAATTACGTTACCAACATTATCAACCATAGTTTCAAGATTAAGGTTTTTACCAAAATCAACCATAAATTGAATTACTCTTTCTTCTTTTTTAGATGGACGAGGAACTGCATTTAGTTTTGCAAAATTCTTCCAAACAGCTTTAGGTTCTAGGTTTTTTATTTCTGAATTCATTGTGAATTGTTTGTTTTTGTTTCGAGTACGAAGATACTTTTTTTAAGCGAACTATTTGAGGGTTTGCTAATTGAAAAATTGTAAATTCGCGCCATGGATTTTTCATCAAAAATATTAGAAAATGCAGTAAATGAAGTAAGTCGATTACCCGGTATTGGTAAAAGAACAGCACTTCGTTTGGTGTTGTATTTGTTAAAGCAACCTAAAGAAAACACAAAGTATTTAACTGAAGCTTTAACGCGTTTAAGAAATGATGTAAAGTCGTGTGAAAAGTGTCATAATATTTCAGATACTGTATTATGTGATATTTGTAATAATCCAAGAAGAAATTCTGAGATAGTTTGTGTGGTTGAAGATATTCGTGATGTTATGGCGATTGAGAGTACAGCACAGTTTAAAGGTTTGTACCATGTTTTAGGTGGGAAAATTTCGCCAATTGAAGGTGTTGGTCCTCAGAATTTACAAATTGAATCTTTAGTAGAAAAAGTAAAAGAAGGTGAGGTGAAAGAATTGATTTTCGCTTTAAGTTCTACGATGGAAGGTGATACCACCAATTTTTATATTTACAAGCAGATAGAAAAATATAATATTACTACTTCTACCATTGCGCGAGGAATATCGGTAGGTGATGAACTAGAATATGCAGATGAAATTACGTTGGGTAGGAGTATTGTAAATCGAATACCTTTTGAGCAATCGATAAAAGGGTAAATAAAAAGCGACCAATTTGGTCGCTTTTTTTATATCGTAGAATTATTTATTTTTTAATTCATTCATTCTTTCCATCATTAAATCAGGATCACTTAAAGCATCCCAACCTATCATTGATAAAAACCAAATAAGATAAGCTATAAAAACAACATTAAGTATTATACCTATAACACCTAATATTTTACCAGTTTTAGCATTATTAACACCTTCATATTCATCAGGATTATTATTATTTAATTTTACAGCTTTGTTACCTAATATTAAAGCAATGATACCTAAGGGTAATCCAATTATTCCATAACAACAACAAGTTACTATTGAGCATATACCTAATACTAATGCTGTTGTTGAATTTGGCAGTTTTTGTTTTTCCATAGTTTATTTAAATTAATTGATTCATTTTTATAACGTAACTTATTACAATAATAAGTACATTAATTACCGCTAAAGTAGTTATTATTTTTTGTGAAAACTTTATTTTGTAAAAGAAATTTAAGATGATAACTCCTGCTAATAATAATAAGGTATATATAGCAGGGTACATTTTAAAAGCAGCAATAAACTCACCGTGAATTAATAAGCTTAATGCTCTCTGTATACCACAACCTAAACAATCAACTCCGAAGAATTTTTTATTTAAACAAGGTAACATATAATCTTCTAACTGTAAATACATATTGCCTACTTAAACATATCCATTCCAGGAATATTTGGCATTCCGTCTTTGGCAGCAATAGCTAATTCTTGTTCGTTAATTTCTCCCGCTCTTTTTAAAGCTTTGTTTAATCCTAGAATTAAATAGTCTTCTAACTCTTCTTTACCTTCAAACAACGATTCATTAATATTAATAGCTTTGATTTCTCTATTAGCAGTAACAGTAATTTTTATATTTCCATTTGCAACAGACTCGTCTATTAAAACTGTGTTTAAACGTTTTTTTGTTTCTTCTACTTTTTGTTGAGCTTCTTTTAATTTGCCCATCATACCCGAAATATCTCCAAACATCTATTTTAAATTTATAAATTATTATTAGAACAAAAATAGTACTTTCACAAAGAATTTAATCCTTCAAAATAAAATGAAAAAAATTATGTTACCTACTATGGTTTTTAGTATTATTTTTGCATCCTGCAAAAATCAAGAAATGAAGATAGATATAAAAGCTCCAATTGCTGATAAACAACCAACCACCCTAAAGAAACACGGAGATATACGTACGGATGATTATTTTTGGATGCGTTTAACAGATGCTCAAAAAAATGCTGAGGTTAAAGACGAGCAAACTCAAAAAGTATATGATTATTTAAATGCTGAGAATGCTTTTTACGAAGAAAGTACCAAAGAAACAAAAGAGTTTCAAGGGCAGTTATTTGAAGAAATGAAGAGTCGTATTAAAGAAGATGACGAATCAGTACCATATAAAAAGAATGGTTATTATTACATCACTCGTTTTAAAAAAGGACAGCAATATCCTATTTACAGTCGTAAAAAAGAGAATTTAGATGCTGAAGAGGAAATAATGTTTAATGTAAATGATGAAGCGAAAGGACATGAATATTTTCAGTTAGGTGGTTTAAGCGTTTCACCAAATAATAAATTAACAACTTTTGCTACAGATACGGTAAGTCGTAGACAATATTTTATAAAAATTAAAAACCTTGAAACAGGTGAGGTTTATCCAGATAAAATAGAAAATACTACAGGTGGTTCTGTTTGGGCAAATGATAACAAAACGATTTATTACACAAAGCAAGACCCTCAAACATTACGAAGCTCTAAAATTTACAAACACGTTTTAGGAACAAACTCTTCTGAAGATATATTAGTTTTTGAAGAGAAAGATGAAACATTCGGAACTTTTGTTACTAAAACAAAATCTAAAAAATACATTGTTTTAGGATCATATAATACTGTTTCAACAGAATATCAAGTATTAGAAGCTGATAACCCGAATGGTGAGTTTAGAATGATTCAACCACGTGAACGTGATTTAGAATACGATATTGCACATTACGAAGATCATTTCTATATTAAAACAAATAAAGATGGAGCAACGAATTTTAAGTTGATGAAAACTCCAGAAAACAAAACCTCTAAAGAAAATTGGGTTGATGTTATTCCACATAGAGAAGATACATTATTCGAAGATTTTTCAATTTTTAAAGACTATTTAGTTTTAGAAGAAAGAAATGAAGGTTTAAATAAAATACGCATTAAACGTTGGGATAATACAGCAGATTATTATTTGCCTTTCGAAGAAGAAACGTATTCGGCAGGAGTATATGCAAATCCAGAGTTTGATACAGATATTATTCGTTATTCATATAATTCAATGACCACACCTAGTTCGGTACTTGATTTTAATATGAAAGACAAGTCAAAAGAGATAAAAAAAGAACAAGAGGTTTTAGGAGGTAAATTCAACAAAGAAAATTACGTTAGTAAACGTATTTGGGTTCCTACTCGCGATGGTAAAAAAGTAGCTTTATCTATCGTTTATCATAAAGATACAAAGTTAGGTAAAGACACTCCAATTTTACAATATGCTTATGGATCATATGGATATACAGTTTCTGATGGGTTTTCTACAACCCGTTTAAGTTTATTAGATCGTGGTTTTGTGTATGCGTTAGCGCACATTCGTGGAAGCCAGTATTTAGGGCGTGATTGGTATGAAAATGGAAAAATGTTAAACAAGAAAAATACGTTTAACGATTTTGTTGATTGTTCTAAATATTTAATTGATAATAATTATACTTCGCCAGAACATTTATATGCAATGGGAGGATCTGCAGGAGGTTTATTAATGGGAGCTATTATTAATATGAACCCTGAATTATATAACGGAATTATTGCCGCAGTACCTTTTGTTGATGTAATTTCTACTATGCTGGATGATACTATTCCGTTAACTACTGGTGAATATGACGAATGGGGAAATCCAAATGATAAAGAATATTACGATTATATAAAGTCTTATTCTCCATACGATCAAGTAGAAGCTAAAGCATACCCGAATATGTTAATTACAACTGGTTTACACGATAGTCAAGTGCAATATTGGGAGCCAGCAAAATGGATAGCAAAATTAAGAGATGTAAAAACAGATAATAACAAACTATTTTTACATACTAATATGGATGCAGGACATGGAGGAGCTTCTGGTAGATTTGATGCTTTAAAAGAAACAGCAGAAGAATATAGCTTCTTTTTAATGTTAGAAGATAAGTTAGAAAAATAATCATATTTTTGCGCTCGATTGAGTGTAAGCGTCATTATGAGAATAAGTAAGCAATCTCAATTTTTAAGATTACTTCGTCATTTATTCTCATAATGACGTTTTTATTAGATACAATGAATAGGAATCAACATATAGCAAATAGTATATTAGAATTAGTCGGTCAAACCCCATTGATTAGACTAAATAGAATTATAAAAGATTTACCTGGAAATTTTTACGCAAAAGTAGAAGCTTTTAACCCTGGGCAATCTGCTAAAGATAGAATTGCGTTACATATTGTTGAAAATGCTGAGAAAAAAGGAATTTTGACACCTGGAGATACCATTGTAGAAACTACTTCTGGTAATACAGGGTTTAGCTTAGCGATGATTGCATTGGTAAAAGGCTATAAGTGTATTTTAGCAGTTAGTGATAAGTCATCACAAAATAAAATTGATGTTTTAAAAACTCTAGGAGCCGAAGTACATGTTTGTCCAGCAAATGTAGCAGCAGACGATCCACGTTCATATTACGAAACTGCTAAGAGAATTCATAAAGAAACTCCAAAATCAATTTATATCAATCAATATTTTAACGAATTAAATATTGAGGCTCATTACCATACAATAGGTCCCGAAATATGGGAGCAAACTCAGGGAAAAATAACACATTTGGTAGTAGCAAGTGGTACGGGAGGTACAATCTCAGGATCTGGACGTTATTTAAAAGAACAAAATCCTGATATTCAAATTTTAGGAGTTGATGCTATTGGTTCGATAATAAAAAAATATCATGAAACTCGTGAGCTTGATGAAAGCGAAATAGCGCCATATAAAATTGAAGGCTTAGGTAAAAATTTGGTACCAGGAGCTACAGATTTTGATGTAGTTGATATGTATGAAAAAGTAACAGATAAAGATTCTGCGCTAAAATCAAGAGAGTTGGTTAAAGCAGAAGGTTTATTTTGTGGGTATACATCAGGTGCAGTAATACAAGCCACAGAACAATATGCAAATAAAGGTTTGTTTGATGAAAATAGTTTTGTAGTTGTTGTTTTACCAGATCATGGTATTCGTTATATGGATAAAATCTATTCTGATACTTGGATGCAAGAGCAAGGTTTTTTAGAATAAAAAAATGGAGATAGAAAACATACCAAAATCATATATTAATAATCAAGAGAGTCTTCCTGATTTATTTGTATACGATTTTAAAATGACCGAAGATATTATTAAAACAAAGGTCAATTTAAATATGCATATGTTTAGCTTTCTTCAAACAGGAAAAAAACAAGTCCATTTTGCTGAAACCTCAGTTTTAGTTGATAATTCACAATCATTATTAATAAAAAAAGGAAACTGTCTTTGGAGTGAGTTGTTAGAAACTGAAGAACTTTATTATTGTAAGCTTCTTTTTTTTTCAGAAAAACAATTAAAAGAGTTTTTACAAAAGCACATAAAAGAAAATCGTGAATCACAAGACGCTCCGTCTTACTTTATTATTGAAAACGATTCGTATATAGATTCTTATTTAAATTCGCTGTCTACTATAATGACAGCTCCTGTATCTTTTATGAATACTTTACTAACTGTAAAGTATGAAGAATTACTACTGTATTTAATTAATAAATACGGAGTTGTATTTGAAAATTATCTATTGTCTTTAATAGCAGAAGAGGTTTCTCCGTTAAAAAAAATTATAGAAAAAAATACATACACCTCGCTTAGTTTAGAAGAAGTTGCTTTTTTATGCAATATGAGTTTATCTACTTTTAAAAGACACTTTACAAAAGAGTATGATGAATCTCCAGGAAAGTGGTTTAGAGATAAACGTTTACTTAAAGCAAAAGAGTTGTTAGAGGATGAAAATACAACTCCGTCTGATGTTTATTTAGATTTAGGATATAACAACTTATCTAATTTTAGTAGTGCTTTTAAAAATAAATTCGGTGTAAATCCATCAGAAATTTAAAATTGACCTTTTTTCAGAAGTTATTGAGCTGTTCTGGTAATTAATTAACAGTGCTAACCGTGTAATTTTGCATCATAATTAGAAATTAATAAAACTAAATATTATGAATATTACATTAGAACAAGCAGAAAAAATTATAGTAACAGCAAAAGCTAAATCAATAGAAATTGATACAAAAATGAATATTGCTGTTGTTGATGCTGGAGCAAACTTAGTAGCTTTCGCTCGTATGGACGGAGCTTGGTTAGGCTCGTTAGATATTTCTATTAAAAAAGCAAAAACAGCTCGTTTTTTTGATATGAATACAGGTGTTATTGGTGAATTATCTCAACCAGGAGCTCCTCTATATAATATCGAACACTCTAATAACGGGTTAATTACTTTTCCTGGAGGTGTACCTGTAAAAGACGCTAATGGAAACGTAATTGGTGCAGTAGGTGTAAGTGGAAGTTCTGTAGAAAACGATCATACAGTTGCAGAAGCAGGAGCAAACGCAATCTAAAAACAAAGTGTAATTTGAAAAAGGATAGCAAATGCTATCCTTTTTTTTATGAATAAAAATAAGTAATTATGAAAAAGTATATAGCAGAATTTATAGGAACATTTGCATTGGTTTTTTGCGGAACTGGAGCAGTAATTGTAAACTCATTATCTAACGGAAGTTTAGGTTTAATAGGAATATCAATGGTTTTCGGAATTATTATTACCACTATGATTTATATTTTTGGTAATATTTCTGGAACGCATATAAACCCTGCAGTTACAATTGCATTAGCAGTTGGTAAGTTGATGCTTAAAAATGAAGTTGTAAGATATATTTTAGCTCAAATATTAGGAGCTTTTTTAGCGAGTGGACTTTTATATTTTGTATTTCCTGAAACGAAAGCATTAGGAGAAACATTACCATCAGGTGGAATTATACCTTCATTTATATTAGAAATAGTTTTAACCTTTTTTTTAATGCTTACAATCTTAGGAATCACGTCTAAAAATGAGCATTCACATTTAGCAGGAATAGTTATAGGAGTATTTGTTGTTGGAGCAATTTTAATTGCAGGTCCAATATCAGGAGGTTCTTTTAACCCAGCAAGAAGTATAGCTCCAGCATTAATTTCGGGGGATTTTTATCCATTGTGGATATGTATTACAGCTCCAATCATTGGAAGTATTTTTGCGATGTTGTTATGGGTATATATAAATAAGGAAAAATAATCTTTCGCTAACG
>CAZCHR010000069.1:0-12724 GCA_964498665.1 uncultured Tenacibaculum sp.
AATATCAAACTATTAAAACTAATCAACTCACTTTTTATTAATCGAACTCAGGTTAAAAGATACAAAACTGTCAGATAAAACAATGTTTCGGTTAAATAATGTCAATTCACCTTACTTAAATAAAGAACCTGATTTGATTGAAGTAATTTTAAAAAATGAAAAATCTAATAGTGAAGAAGTAAAAGGTATGTCGACTCTTAACTTTTTAGATTATGCAATATTAATTTCCGAATCAAAAGCTAGTAAACCAATTTTTGAAATGAAATAATTTTAGAGCTAAACTTTCTCTAATTGAATTTCAAAAGTAGTTCCTTTACCTAAATCAGATTTTTTCACAAATATTTTACCGTTATGGTAATCCTCAATAATACGCTTAGATAATGATAACCCTAATCCCCATCCGCGTTTTTTTGTTGTAAATCCAGGTTTAAATATTTGTTTAAATTCAGATTTAGGTATTCCTTTCCCAGAATCTGTTACTATAACTTTTACAAATTTAGATGAGTCTTTAATTTCAAGAGAAATATTTCCTTTACCTCTCATTGCATCAATAGCATTTTTTATTAAATTTTCAATAACCCAACCATATAATTCAATGTTTATTTCTGTTAATATTACTTTTTTATCAGAAGTAAAAGAAAATGTAACTTGTTTAGAACTTCTAGATTCTAAATAATCAAAAGCATTTTTAGTAATACTAACTAAATTTTCTTGTTCTAATTTTGGAATAGATCCAATTTTAGAAAATCGATTAGCAATGGTGCTTAATCTATCAACATCTTTTTCAATTTCTACAATATATTCTTCATTTACATTTTCCGATCTTAAAATTGCAATCCAACCAAGTAAAGAAGATAAGGGAGTACCTATTTGATGTGCAGTTTCTTTAGCCATTCCTGTCCAAAGTTTATTTTGTTCAGCAACTTTATTGGATTTATATACCATATAAACAATGGTTAAAAACAAAGCTAAAATTAATAATAATGCTAAAGGGTAGTATTTTAGTTTATATAATAAATCAGAATTTCGATAATATAAATATTGAGTAATCCCAAAATATTCAATTTCAACAGCTTCATTCTGAGCTTTCATTATATTTAATTGCTCTTGAAGATATTCAGGATTTGAGGTTTTATTAGCATCAAGGTTTCGATGTAAATCAATATCACCATTTTTGTTTACAAGAATTGTAGGTATATCTTCAATAGTTGCGTAAACTTTATTAATTAAATTAGTGTTTTCCTCTAAATTAGGATTAGAAGCTAATTCTTTAATAGCTGTAGCATATATTTCTATTCTACCTCTCTCTTCTTGTTTGAACTTTTGAAAAAAGATGTATGTATTCCATAATATTAACGTAACAATTAATATGGATACGATAACAACAATTCGTTTTATCCAATAAATGTTTTTAAAAAAAGTCATTAGTCAAATATAAACTATTCTTTATAATAACTTCTTTTGTAAAACCGTAGTATATTTACACTAAAAAATAATAAAGTATGTTATCACTTGATCCTAAAGATTTACCGGTAGGAAAATTACATGGTTATTTATTAGGAGCTATTGCTCCAAGACCTATAGCTTTTGCAAGTACAATAGATTCAGATGGAAACCCGAACTTATCTCCATTTAGTTTTTTTAATGTTTTTGGAGCAAATCCACCAATGATGATTTTTTCTCCAGCACGAAGTGTAAGGGGTAATAAAACTAAACACACTTTAGATAATGCTGAAGAGACACGAGAAGTGGTTATTAACGTAGTAAATTACGATATTGTTCAGCAAATGTCATTAAGCAGTACGATGTATCCGAAAGGTGTGAATGAATTTGAAAAATCAGGATTAACAATGTTGCCTTCTGATAAAGTAAAACCTTTTAGAGTAGCAGAATCTCCAGTACAGTTTGAGTGCAAAGTAACAGATATTATTTATACAGGAACAGAAGGAGGAGCAGGAAACTTAATAGTGTGTGAAGTTGTGAAGCTTCACATAAATGAAAATGTTATTACTGATGATGGTAGTATAGATCAATATAAAATAGATTTAGTTGCTAGAGCGGGAGGTAGTTTTTATTCACGAGCTCGTGATGGTTTTTTCGAAATACCTAAACCTATATCTACTTTAGGAATAGGAGTAGATTGTATTTCTAACGAAATTAAAAACAGTACTATTTTAACAGGTAATAATTTAGGAATGTTAGGTAATGTAGAAGTGATTCCGAATAAAGAAGTTGTTGATAACTTTGCGAAAGAACATCCAGAATATGTTTCGCTTTCAACTGAAAAAAAACATACATTTGCACAAGAGTTTTTAAAGAATAATGATGTAGAAAGTGCTTGGAAAGTGCTTTTAATTAAATAGTTAAGAATATGGAAGTTATAGGGAAGATTAAATTAATTAACGAAACACAAACATTTGGTGCTAGTGGATTTAGAAAACGTGAAATGGTAGTTACTACTGATGAGCAATATCCACAAATGATTATGATTGAGTTTGTACAGGATAAGTGCGATATTTTAAATAACTATGCTGTTGGACAAGATGTAAAAGTTTCTATCAATTTAAGAGGAAGAGAGTGGATTAACCCAGAAGGTGTTGCAAAGTACTTTAATTCTGTACAAGGATGGAGAATTGAGAATTTATCTCAAGCAGCTCCTCAAAATATGCCACCTGTTGATCAATTTCAACCAGCTCCAGATTTATCTGCTAACGAACCAGATGATTTACCTTTTTAATAAAAGGTTATTTATAAAACAAAAAAGAGAGCAAAATTGCTCTCTTTTTTGTTTTGCGGAAATCTTCACTTTTTTCTGCGGAAATCCCATTTTATAATCTAATACGGCGATATATATTTGCAGTATTATTATTCAGTTTAAGACTGGGAAATGATTTTAAGGGGAAAAGTAAAACCTTCTGATTTTTATCAGAAGGTTTTTATTTATAATGTAAAAAATATTTTATTTTTTCTTTTCAGGCATAGGTCCGCGAAGGTGAATAATCAAACCATTTAAAAAATTTCTTAAAAACTGATCACCACATTCCATATACTTAGGGTGATCTTCTTTTCTAAAAATAGCACCTAATTCTCCTTTAGTAACTTTAAAATCTACTAAAGCACATATTTTAACAATATCGGTATCACGTAATTTATGAGCTACTCTTAATTTTTTAAAAATATCGTTATTTGTTAATCCCATATTCGTAATATATAATTGATTTTAGTTAACTACAGAAAATATTGCCCAAGCATAAATTGCAAAACGTACAAAACGAAATAACCCTACTAAAACCACATTTTTAAAAGGGTATTTAATCATACCAGCTGTTAAGCAACTAATGGCAAAAGGTAAGGGTAGTAAAGCTCCTACTAAGATTAAAAACCCACCCCATTTACTGGTGTTTTTAAGGTTTTTGGCCATTTTTACTTCTAGATAATTCTTAACAGAGTTAATTTTTAAAGAAGCTCTACCAATAAAATAAGCTGTTAATCCACCTAAATAAGATAGAGTAGCTAAAATTGAAAGATTTAAAATAGGATCATCAGTTTTTTTAGACCAAGCAATAAAAATTTCTGGAGGTATTAATCCTAAAATAGTTTCAGATATAAAAAAAGTGATTAAAACTCCTACTCTCGAAAAAGCTTCGGTCATAGTTGTTAAACCATCATTAATATTATAAACGTATTTGTTAAATAAAATTAAACCTACAACTACCGCTACTATTGGCCAAAAAGCTTTTTTAAGGCTTTCCCAAATAAACATATAGAATCCAGTACGATTATAATAGTTATGTAAACGCTTATAATGTGGTTTGTCTATTTTCTTTTTATTTCTCTTGTTTTTTTTATCCATTGTAAAAAAACTCCCGTTTTTTGGAACTGCAAAAATACAAGGTAATTAGAAAATACACTAATAATTAACAACGAATTACAATTTAGCTATTGCAGCTTCAGTACAACGCTCACCATCCATAGCTGCAGAAATAATTCCTCCGGCGTATCCTCCACCTTCTCCACAAGGAAATAAACCTTCAATTTGTGGATGTTCTAAATTTTCTTTTCTCGGGATGTTAATAGGAGATGAGGTGCGAGATTCTACACCAATGATGTTTGCTTCTTCAGTATAATATCCATGCATTTTTTTACCAAAGGCAGCAAATCCTTTACGTAATCTACTTCCAATAAGTTTAGGGAGTAAAGAATGCATTGGTGATGAGTTTAATCCCGGTTGATATGAAGTTTCATTTAAAGAGTTTGATAATCTACCTTCTACAAAATCAGTTAAACGTTGGGCAGGAGCAACCTGACTTCTGCCACCAGCATTAAAAGCTATTTTTTCTAAATCTTTTTGAAATAGTAAACCTTTTAGGACTCCGTATTTTTCATATTTAGGTAAGTCTTTATCAATATTAATTTCAACAACAATACCCGAGTTTGCAAATTTATTATTACGACGCGATGGCGACATTCCGTTTACTACAACTTCACCATTAGCTGTGGCAGCAGGAACAATAAATCCACCAGGACACATACAGAAAGAATATACACCACGATTATTTACTTGATGGACTAAACTATATGCAGCTGCTGGTAATAACTCGTCTCGCTCACCTGAGCAACTATATTGAATTTGATCTATAATTTGTTGTGGATGTTCTACACGAACTCCCATTGCAAATGATTTAGCTTTAAGTAAAATATCTTTTTTATGGAGTAGTTCGTAAATATCTCTAGCTGAATGCCCCGTAGCTAAAATCACTGAATTAACAGTCATTTCCGTTCCATTCTGTAATTGTATTGCTTGTAGTTTATTGTTTTTTACAACAAAATCGCTAACACGCGTATCAAAATGAACTTCACCTCCGTATTTTATAATATTCTCACGAATATTTTGAATGATTTTAGGTAATTTATTCGTTCCAATATGAGGATGTGCATCAATTAAAATTTGTTCTGTAGCTCCATGATAAACTAAGTTTTCAAATATCCTGCGAACATCACCACGTTTTAAACTACGGGTATATAATTTTCCGTCAGAATAAGTTCCAGCACCACCTTCACCAAAGCAATAGTTAGAGTCTTCATTTACAAAATGATCTTGATTAATTGCTTTTAAATCTCTACGACGATCTTGTACATTTTTACCACGTTCTAAAACAATTGGTTTGTAACCTAATTCGATACAACGAAGTGCTGCGTACATTCCTGCAGGACCAAAACCAACAATATGAATTTCTTTAGCTTTTGATACATCTTTGTATTCGAAAACATAATCAGGTTTATCTGGAATTGATTCGTTAATATAAACAGCTACTTTATAGTTAAAAATAACATCTTTTTTACGTGCATCAATAGATTTACGAAGCACTTTAATAGCATTTATTTCGCTAAATGAAATGTCTAATTTTTTAGAGGCTTTCTTCTTTAGAATATCTTCTTTTTTTTCTTCTATTAAATTAACACGTAGTTGAAGTTCTTTTACCATGCTGCAAAATTATGGAAATTTGAATTGATACGTTTTTATTTCAGTAAGAAATATAAAAATGGAATGAGGAATGCTATTTTATGAATTATGCTGATAAGAACTATATTATCTTTGTAAGCTTTATTATTGTTTTATTATGATTTGGTTACCTGAAGAAATTGTATTTCCACCGCATGAGTTTGCAAATGAAGATGGTGTTTTGGCTTTTGGAGGAGATTTGTCAGCTGAACGTTTAGTATATGCTTATAAAAACGGAATCTTCCCTTGGTTTAATGAAGGTGAACCCATTGTATGGTACTCGCCACCAGAACGAATGGTGTTGTTCCCTGATGAGGTGAGGGTGTCAAAGTCGATGCGACAAGTTTTAAGAAAAAACAATTTTACAATAACAGAGAATACTGCTTTTAAAGATGTGATTTTTAATTGCAGACATATTGATAGAAACGATCAGTTTGGAACTTGGATTACTGATGATATGGAAGATGCTTACATAAATTTACACGAAAAAGGTATTGCTAAATCGATTGAAGTTTGGCACTTCGACTCCACTCAGTGTAAAAATGTGTTGGTAGGTGGTTTATACGGAGTCGATTTAGGAAATGGTGTTTTTTGTGGCGAAAGCATGTTTAGTAAAGCAAGTAACATGAGTAAAGTTGCTTTTATCCATTTAGCAAAAAACAGCGGTTATAAATTAATAGATTGTCAAGTACATAACGAGCACCTAGAAAGTTTAGGTGCCCGTGAGATTGATAGGAGTGAGTTTTTAAAGTGGTTGTAGAGGTTTCGTTATCGGTCTTGTATAAGATTAGTTGCGTTATTTGAACACCTAATTTAGCAAATACAGACCAAATAAAAAATCCGCGAGGATTTTCGTAAGTAGTCTTGAAACAAGCAATTAATTTTATACGTTGTTGGCAGTAGTATTTTCTATTTCATTTATATATTCAATATCAATTAATCGTTTAAATCTTTTTTGGTATTGGCTTTTTGGTAAATATTTCAACAATAGATGAAGAATTTTTGTTTGAACACGATTCTTTGTTAAAGACATTTTTCCAATTTGCCACGATTGTTTCACAACATATTCCACTTTTTTTAATCGAAGATTTTGGTAGTCAGAAAAAGTTGCTTTAGAATTACTTTTAAGACAAAGACCTAAAACATAAGCATCTTCTATTGCTTGACAAGCTCCTTGACCAAGATTTGGTGTTGTAGCGTGGATGGAATCTCCAATAAAAACAGTATTGTTTGAAAACCAGTTTTTGTAATTAGGCTTTATATCTGCCATTTCATTTTCTAGAATACTATTTTCATCTGTTTTACTCAACATTTCTAGTGTTCTTGAGTCAAAATTCTGATATGTTTTTAGCAGATAGTCTTTTAGTGAACTAGATGAGCCCTTATTAAAGTTCTTTTTTTCTTGAACAGCTAACCAAAATATTTTAGTGTCACTTATTGGTAAAAATAAAAATCGTAACGTTCCCTCAAAAAGTTCATAATAAGTATGCTTTAAGTCAGAATTAATATCAAAATCTGTAATTCCTCTCCATACAATCTGATGTGTTTTCCTAGTTTCAATTTCTGGAAAAATAAATTTCCTAATAGTTGAATTAATTCCATCAGAAGCGATTAATGTATTAAATTCACACGTTGTGTTATCTTTGAAATTAACCTTTACAATTTTGTCATTTTTAATACTTTCTAATTCTTTGCTTAATTCAAATGAGTTTTTATCCAATTTATTAGAAATTGTATCTATTATTAAAGCTCGATGAATAGCATAAACTTCTTCAGGAAAAGAAACTTCTTTAAGAACTTTTAATTTTTCGGTAGCGAGTATTGTTTTCTTAATTAAATGTCCTTTTTCTCTTATTTCGTTTCCAATCTTTAGTTTGTCAAAAATCTTTAGTGCATTAGAAGAAATTCCAATACCTGCTCCAACTTCTTTAAATTCGTTAGATTTTTCAAAAAGTTTAAAATCTATTTTATTTCTTTTTAACGTCAAAGCCATTGTTAATCCACCAATTCCTCCTCCAATAATTCCAATTTTATTCTTTGATGTTCTCATTTTTGTCATATTACTGCCAACGGGTTAGATATCCGTTGTTTTAATGATGGATATTGTTCGATAACGAAGTTAGTAGAAAATAAGTCAAGAATCAAGCTAAATTTAAAAGCAAGCCTCATAATTAAATTACGAGACTTGTTATAAATAAGTAAGAGTAACTTTACTGTTACTTATTTCAAAATACTAAATTCAATACTTGAGTCTGTAAAAACAGAATGTGTTTGGGTTTTAAAATCCTTTTCATCAGCCTTAAAAATATTGTCTACATAAGTTTGCGGATTCAAATCTATTAAAGGAAACCAAGTGCTTTGTATTTGTATTTGTAGTTTGTGTCCTTTTTTAATGGTGTGAAAAACGTCTTGTAGTTTAATATTTACAAAAGTTTTTTTATTAGGTGTAAAAGGTTCTGGTTTAGAAAAATCATTTCTAAAACGTCCACGCATTACTTCGCTACGAATCATCATATGATAATTACTTAGTTTTAAATGCGATTGCATTTCTTTATTGTCATTTTTTAAATCATGAGGATGTACATCAATAATTTTAACAATCCAATCTGCTGCAGTACCAGTAGTAGCTACATTTAATTTTGCTAATATATCTCCAGCTAAGGTTAGGTCTTCAGTTAAAACATCAGTTTCAAAAACTAAAACGTCAGGTCTACGAGCAGCAAAACGTTGATCGTCAGTCATGTATTTACGAGGTGTGAATACTGTTTTAATATCTTCAGAATACGGAACAGGACGCTTTACATCACTTATAAAGTTAATTTTAGAGTCTGTTTTTTTTGTTGCATTTAATTCTTGGTTTTCTGATAAAAAGAAAGTCGATTTTTGAGCATTTTTTGGAGGCCAAATATCATAAGATTTCCATTCTTTTTTACCTGTGTCAAAAACATAAGCTTCTGGTAATTTGCTATTTTTAGAACCATCACCTTTTAAGAAGTGATTAAAGAATTTTGTTTCAATATTTTTTTGGAACTTTAAAGAAATAGAATCTCCGAAATAATAATTACCAACTTTGTTTGTTACTTTATTTCTTGACCATCCACCATGATCCCATGGTCCAAATACTAAAGTGTTATAGTTGTTTGGTTGGTGTTTTTCAATTGCTTTGTATGTTTCTAAAGGACCATATAAATCTTCTGCATCAAATTCTCCAGCAACAACCATAGTAGCAACTGTTGGCGGTACTTTGTTTAAGTGTTGAATGATTCCTTTACTTTTCCATACCGAATCGTAATTAGGATGTTCTACAATTTCTTTCCAGAAAAAATCATCAATTCTGTCTTTGTTTTCTGTAGTTGCAACATCTAATTTATCGTATTGAAAATATTCATTTAAATTTTTTAAAGGCCCTTTATCTAAGAAAAATTGATACTGATCTTGAGTTTTCATATCAGGAAAAGAATACCAAGCAGTATCAGTTGGTTGATCTTTATATTTACCGAATAATGATATTGCTTTAAAGTAGCTTAATAAAAACGCTCCGTTATGATGAAAATCATCAAAAAAGAAATCGCCAATACAAGCTTGTGGCGATGCAGCTTTTAAAGCAGGATGCGCATCTATAGTTGAAACTGTAGCGTAATGCCCTGGATATGAAATTCCCCATGTACCAACATTACCGTTGTTATTTTTTACATTTTTAACTAACCAATCGATTGTGTCATAAGTATCTGTTGTTTCATCAGATTGATTTTTAGTTTTATTAGGTATATAAGCACGCATATTATCGTACACACCTTCACTCATCCAACGACCACGAACATCTTGGTAAACAATAATATTACCTTCTTTCATTAAATGTGTATTCGGACCAATTTTAGTTCTAAATTTATCAGCTCCGTAAGGTCTACAACTGTATGGTGTGCGTTGTAATAATATCGGATAAGTTTTACTTATATCTTTAGGAGAGTAGATGGTCGTATGTAGTTTTAATCCATCACGCATTGTAACAGTAACTTCTTTTTTATTAAAGTTATCTTTAACGTAAGTGTCTTTATCTTCCTTTGTTTCAGTTTTAGCGCAACTGCATAATACAAGTGAAACTATAAAGGTTAGTTTTAGTAAAAATTTCATAAGATTAGTTATATGCAGTAAATATAAAAAACTCACACGGTATTGATATCAATATTTAATATTTTAGCTATTTAAATCATATTTTATGAAAAAGTTAATGTTGTTTGTGGCTGTTTTATTTTTAATAAGCTGTAATAAAGAGGTTAAAAAAGAAACCCAAAAAGAGGTTGTTCAAAAAGTTTTTCCAGAATTAAAACCAGACAGATATAACGTAGCTTTTTTAATAATGGACGGAACTTTTAATACTGAATTAACTGCTCCGTTTGATATTTTTCAGCATACTGTTTTTAGAAAAGGTATTAAACCAATGAATGTATTTACTGTTACTGATACCGATAAACCGATTACTACTTTCGAAGGAATGAGAATTTTACCAGATTTTAATTACTTAAAAGATAGTTTACCTAAGATTGATATTTTGGTAGTTCCATCTGCAGAGCATCACCTTGATTCTGATTTAGAAAATGAAAAGCTAATTGAGTTTGTTCAAAAGGTAGATAAAGAAGCACAATTTGTAACTTCTCATTGCGATGGGGCTTTTGTATTAGCTAAAGCAGGAATTTTAAAAGGGAAAGTTTCAACAACTTTTCCATCAGATATTGATAAAATGAGAGCAATGTTTCCTGATTTAGATATTCGTAAAGATGTATTATTTGTTCATGACGGAAAATATATTACTTCAGCAGGAGGAGCAAAATCGTTTGAAGCCACTTTGTATTTATGTGAATATATATATGGTAAAGAGATTACGAAATCATTAGCAGGAGGTTTAGTTATAGATTGGAATCTTGATAAAGTTCCTCATGTTATTTTGAATGATTAAAAAGACTTTATTAACCTGTATTTAGTAGATACAACCTAAGTTAAAACGTTGTACCTTTGCAACGGCATGAGAATAAGACGAGTTTCAGATTGGTTACCTACTACAAATAAGGAGGTTAAGTTAAGAGGATGGGAAGAATTAGATGTAATTCTTTTTAGTGGAGATGCATATGTAGATCATCCATCATTTGGTCCTGCAGTAATTGGACGTATATTAGAAAGTTACGGGCTAAAAGTAGCAATTGTACCACAACCTAGTGTACATGATAATTTACAAGATTTTGAAAAGTTAGGTAGACCTCGTTTATTTTTTGCTGTTACCGGTGGATGTATGGATCCTATGGTGAGTAATTATACTGCAAGCAAACGTCGTAGAGATAAAGATGCTTATACACCAAATGGTGATAAAGGCTTTAGACCTGATTATGCTACTTCGGTTTATTCAAAAATATTGAAAGACAAATTTCCTGATGTTCCTGTTTTGATAGGAGGAATTGAAGCTTCGTTACGTCGTGTTACACACTATGATTATTGGTCTGATAAATTGTTACCAACGATTTTAGAGACTTCTAAAGCAGATATGTTGGTATACGGAATGGGAGAACAACCTTTGCGTGAAATTGTTGAGTTGTTACAAAAAGGAGTTCCGTTTTCGAGTTTAAAAACAATTAAACAAACAGCAGTATTATTAGAAGAAGGTGAAAAAGTCCCTAAAAACAAGAATTGGCAAGATGTAGAAATCAGTTCTCATGAAATTTGTTTGAAGGATAAGAAAGCCTATGCTTCAAATTTTAAAGTAATAGAACAGGAGTCTAATAAATTATATGCGCGTCGTATTTTTCAACAAGTTGTAAACAATAAATTGATGATTAATCCGCCATATCCAACAATGACTGAGAAGGAAATAGATGCTTCTTTCGATTTACCTTTTACACGTTTACCGCATCCAAAGTATAACAAACGAGGACCAATTCCTGCGTTTGAAATGATTAAGTTCTCTATAAACATTCACCGTGGATGTTTTGGAGGATGTAGTTTTTGTACAATTTCTGCACACCAAGGAAAATTTATTGCAAGTCGTAGCCAAGAATCTGTATTGAAAGAAGTTGATGCAGTTACGAAGATGGATGACTTTAAAGGGTATTTATCTGATATTGGAGGACCTTCTGCGAATATGTATAAGATGAAAGGTAAAGTACAATCTATCTGTGATAAATGTGTTGCGCCATCTTGTATATCGCCAGTAATTTGTTCTAATTTAGATACTTCGCATAAGCCATTAACTGAGCTATATCAAGCAGTAGATGCGCATCCGAAAGTAAAAAAATCATTTATAGGTAGTGGTATTCGACATGACATGTTAGTACCTGAGTTTAATAAAAATGCAGATCCTAAAGAATTAGATGCTTATACTGAAGAGGTGATGACAAAGCATGTTTCTGGGCGATTAAAAGTAGCGCCAGAACATACGTCTGACCCTGTTTTAAAACTAATGCGTAAACCGTCGTTTAAATATTTTCATATGTTTAAAGATAGGTTTGATCGTATTAATGTAAAAAAGAAATTAAAACTACAATTAATACCATATTTTATATCAAGTCATCCAGCTTGTGAAAAAGAAGATATGGCAAATTTAGCTGCTGAAACCAAAGATATGGGTTTTCAGTTAGAACAAGTGCAAGGATTTACACCAACACCTATGACGGTTGCTACTGTAATATATTATAGTGGATATCATCCTTATACATTAAAACCTACAAAAACTCCTAAAACAGCCAAAGAAAAAGAAGAGCAACACCGTTTTTTCTTTTGGTATAAAAAGGAAAATAAAAAATGGATTAAAGACACGTTAACTAAAGTTGGACGTAATGATTTATTAAAAAAGTTATTACCAGAAGATACTTCGTGGAAGAAAAATAAAGCTGGTAAAGCTAAAAATACTTTTGATGACACGGTAACTACTTTTAATTCGAAATCAAGAAATTCAAGAGGTCGATCTAAAAGTAAAACTTCAGGTTTTAAGAAGAAGAGAAGATAATTTACCCTACTACTTATAAAGAAAATGAATAAAGTCAAATATTTATATTTGACTTTATCCATTTTTAGCTATTAAATCAATCCATAGTAAAGAAATAACACAAAAACGGTATCAACAAACCCATGAACTGCTACGTTAAACCATAAATCATTCTTTTTAAAATGAAAAATAACAGCTAAAAACCTGAGTTCGATTAATAAAAAGAGAGTTGATTAGTTTTAATCGTTTGA
>CAZCHR010000070.1:0-12630 GCA_964498665.1 uncultured Tenacibaculum sp.
TTATAAATGTAATATTTATAAGTCAAGATTTTCTATGAGTCTGATTTGTATTTTATTCTTTACGAGTCCAGTATTGAGTTCTGCCAAAAAGAGAAAAACCAAGATACCCTCTTACTTTTAATTTGTTGTTATTTACTAATTCTAAATAGCACTTGTATGTTTTTCCGTTTTCTGGATCTAAAATAGTTCCATCATTGAATTCATTTCCGTTTTTTTTTATGCTTTCAATTATAACTAACCCAATAACTGGTTTGTTTTTATTTTTCCCTTTACAGGTTTTGCATAAAGCGTTTTCTGCACTAACATAGCTCTTAACTATTTTGGCAAAAAAGAGATTATTTTCTTTATAAATTTCAATAACAGCTTTTTTGTTTTTAGTCTTATCATCAAAAGTTTCCCATTGTCCAGTAATTGATTGTCCATATGATGTATAGCTTAAGATTGTTATAAATAATAAATAGAAGTATTTCATAATTATTAGGTGTTTTTTTGATTAAAAAGATTTATTGATAAGATTAAAAAAAATAGAGATATAGCTTCAATTAATACTCGTAACCAATGGTAATATTCCCATTTATTTAATTCTGATTTTAATTCATTAGTATCTAATGCTGAAGCATAAAATTGTTGATTAGCACCTTTAAAATAGCAATAGAAAATTACTATAATTAAAAAAGCAAAAAAAGTTGATATAATTGAGAGCTTAAAAGCTTGATGCTTTTTTAGATAACAATAAATACTAAAACTTACAGGGGTTAATACAGCAATGATAGTGAGTAAAGTGTAGAAGTTTCCGATTACTGGTCCAAACTTATTATAATACTTGTAAAACTCTACTTTAGAAAGAGTTTTCCAGTAGGGAACTAATAAGAAGCCTTCTGTAATTTGACTTCCTAAAAAAATAGAAAAAATAACGATAAGTAAAAAAAGTATAATTCGATTCATGTATTGTTTTTTTATAGTTGAACATATTTATATGCTATATTATAGCGTTTTCAATTATATTCAATACAAAGAAAAGAGCTTATTTACTTGGTGTCATTTACATATGTAAATAAAATTAAGAGTCTTTTAGTTTTCTTCGAATGCGACTAAGTTGTGTTGGTGAAATACCTAAGTAAGAAGCAATATGATATTGTGGAACAATCGTTTCTATAGTAGGAAATTTTTGTCTCATAATTAAATACCTTTTGTCAGCATCTAATAAAGCCATTTCAATTTCTTTTTGTTCTTTTTCTAGAAAATAAAATTCTGCAATTTTTCGTCCTAATCTTTCCAAATCATGATACTTGTTGTAGAGCTTTTCGATGTCAGTAAAATTTGCCGCCAAAATTTCACAATCTGTTAAGGCTTGTTGAGCTATTTTATTTGGTTGTTTGGTAAGTAAAGAAGTGTAAGCACCAATTATAGAATAATCTACAAAAAACTGCTTAGTGTATTCTTTACCTTCTTGATTTAAAAAATATGCCCTAATAATCCCTTTTTTCAAGAAACCTATTTGTTGTGCGTATTCATTCTGTTTAACAAAGAAATCTCCTTTGTTAAGTTGTATTGGGCGGAAGCACTTTTTTAACTCATTAAATGTTTCGTTTTTAATTGAGCTAATTTTGTTTATATAATTGAAAAAATCTTCCATTTTTATTTTAAAAATAAATAAAAATTATTGAAGCTACGAACAACTATAAAAGTTTATTCAAGTAAGTTTATGTTTATATAAAAATTATTATCAATAGTAATAGAATCAGAGTTTATTGTTGTTGTTTGCCAATTGTTATTAGGTTTTAATTGCTGTAATTTTTTATCAACAAAAATATTTAAAGGCATATTAAATCCTTCAACAGTATTACTCCAATGATAAGAAAGTTCTTTACCATTTATTTTATATTCAAATACAGGAATTTTAATTGTTCTTAAATATTGATCGAAAACCTTAGTTAAATCTATGTTAGATTGTTTTATGATGTAGTTTTCTATTTGTTCAGTAGTAACAGTTTTGTGATAAAAAACTTTATTTAAACCACGAAGAATATTTCTCCATTTATCATCATCATTTATAATAGTTCTAATGGTATGTAGCATATTAGCACCTTTGTAGTACATGTCTCCAGATCCACCACTATTTACATGATATTGTCCAATAATTGGAGTGTCATTTTTAATTGATTTACGAGTTCCTATAACATATTCAGCAGACGCTTTTTTTCCGTAATAATAGTCTACAAATAAGTTCTCAGAATACGCGGTAAAACTTTCATGAACCCACATGTCAGCAATGTCTTTGTAGGTAATATTGTTAGCAAACCATTCGTGACCAGATTCGTGAATAATAATAAAATCAAATTTTAAGCCCCAACCAGTTCCTGATAAATCTCTACCTAAATAACCGTTTTGGTATTTATTACCGTAAGTTACAGAACTTTGGTGTTCCATTCCTAAATACGGAGCTTCTACTAGTTTAAAACCATCTTCATAAAAAGGATATTTACCAAACCAATGCTCGAAAGCTTTCATCATTTTAGGAGCATCTTTAAACTGTTTTTTTGCTTTTTCTAAATTATCACGTAGCACATAATAATCCATATCTAACTCTCCATCTTCACCATTATATTTTTCAGAAAAATGTACGTAATCCCCAATATTTAAGTTTACACCATAATTGTTAATTGGGTTATTAACAAACCAACTATAAGTAGTTGTATTGTCGTTATGTTTTTCAATTTTTCTTAGACGTCCATTCGATACATCCATTAAGTTAGAAGGTATACGAACATTAATAGCCATACTATCTACTTCATCATACATATGATCTTTATTGGGCCACCAAACACTAGCACCTAAACCTTGGCAAGATGTACCTATGAAATGATTTCCATTATCGTCTTTTTTCCAAGAGAATCCACCATCCCATGGTGCTCTTTTTGCGATTTGAGGATTTCCTTCATAGAAAACATCTAACGAATTGATGTTTCCTATTATTTGATTTTCATTTAAATGAATAAAATGTGCATTTCCTTCAGAAACTACTTTTAGTTCTTTATCGTTTTGAGTAACTTTTGTGATTTTTAAAGGAGATTGTAGATCGATTTGTAGTATTTTATGAGGTTTTAAAACTCTATACTTAACGCTGTTTTTTCCTGTAATAAATTTTTTATTTGGAAAAACTTGAACATTTAAGTCGTAATAAGTCAAATCCCACCAAGTTCTTTCTTTAGTTAATGAGCCTCTTAAAGAATCTTGACGTGTAAAACTACTGTTTTCTTTAGGAAAAAGAACTTGTTTTTTAGTAGTGGTTTTACAGGCAACTGTTAAAGTAAGTATCAAGAGGAAGAAAATAGATTTACGTAGCATAGTTTGTTGTGTTATAGTATGTTGCTAATATAAGTTTTTAAAGTGTTTTTTTATTGCTGTTAACTTTTAGATATTTGCTTAAAAATAAAATTAATGTCAAAAATTGTTTTTATAACAGGAGCTTCTTCAGGAATAGGTAAATCAATAGCTATGTATTTGCATGATAGAAATTATACTGTTTACGGAACTAGTAGAAATCCTGATAAGATAGATGTTCCTTTTAAAATGGTTGCATTAGATGTTGCAGATGAAATATCTATAAAAAATGCAATAGCTAAAATAGTACAAGAAGAGGGTAATATTGATGTGTTGATTAATAATGCAGGAAAAGGAATTACAGGAGCAATTGAAGATACTCCGACCGATGAAATGCGAGAGAATTTTAATACTAATTTTTTTGGAGCGATAGATGTTATAAAAGCAGTATTACCGCAAATGCGAAAGCAAAAATCAGGATTGATAATTAATACAACTTCAATAGCTGGCTACATGGGCTTGCCTTTTAGGGGGATTTATTCAGCGAGTAAAGGTGCTTTAGAGTTGGTAACCGAAGCGTTAAGTATGGAGGTTAAAAGTTTTGGAATAAAAGTAGTTAACGTTGCTCCGGGAGATTTTGAAACAAATATTGCTTCTGGTAGATATCATACACCAGTATATGAAAATTCAGCATATAAAGAAAAGTATGCAGAAAATTTAGCTTTGATGGATTCTCATGTAGATTCAGGAAAAGACCCTGTAGTTATGGCAAAAGCAATTCATAAAATTATAGAAAGAAAAAATCCAAAAATTCATTATAAAGTTGGTGCTTTTATGGAAAAATTCTCTATTGTTTTAAAACGTGTTTTACCTGATAAAATGTATGAAAAACTGTTAATGAATCATTATAAATTGTAATTTTGCAAAGTTTTAGAAAACAGAATTTTAACTAAGATAAAATATAATAAAACATATAGATGAGATTTTTTATAGATACAGCTAATTTAGATCAGATTAGAGAAGCGCAAGCTTTAGGTATTTTAGATGGAGTAACAACAAACCCATCTTTAATGGCTAAAGAAGGAATTACAGGAGAAGAAAATATAATAAACCATTACAAAGCTATTTGCGATATTGTTGATGGAGATGTTTCTGCTGAAGTTATTTCAACTGATTTTGATGGGATGGTAAAAGAAGGTGAAGCATTAGCTGCTTTAAACCCGCAAATCGTGGTAAAATTACCAATGATTAAAGATGGAGTTAAGGCTTGTAAATACTTTTCTGATAAAGGAATTAAAACAAACGTAACATTAGTTTTTTCTGCAGGTCAAGCATTATTAGCAGCAAAAGCAGGAGCAACATATGTATCTCCATTTATTGGTCGTTTAGATGATATTTCTACTGATGGATTAAATTTAATCGAAGAAATTCGTTTGATTTTTGATAACTATATGTTCGAAACTCAAATATTAGCTGCATCAGTACGTCATACCATGCATATCATTGATTGTGCTAAGTTAGGATCAGATGTAATGACAGGTCCTTTGAGTGCTATTGAAGGTTTGCTAAAACACCCATTAACAGATATCGGTTTAGCTAAATTTTTAGCAGACTACAAAAAAGGAAACTAGCTAATACAATTAGTTATTTACATAAATAAGTCAGAAAGTAGAAAATGTTTTACTTTCTGATTTTTTTATGCATTATAAATTTTTGACTTTGTAACTTTGCAGCTTTGTAATAAAAGTAAATGTTTCCGAAAAAAGAACTCGCACAATTGGTAATATCAGCATGTGGTCAGTATAATATTGATACGGTTGTTATTTCTCCAGGATCACGTAATGCTCCGTTAACCATAGGGTTTTCAAATCATAAAAGTTTTGAAACTTTAAGTGTTGTTGATGAGCGCTGTGCTGCTTTTTTTGCAATGGGGATTGCGCAACAAATGCAAAAACCTGTAGCAATAGTTTGTTCATCTGGTTCGGCATTACTTAATTATTATCCTGCGATAGCAGAAGCTTTTTATAGTAATATTCCGTTAGTTGTAATTTCTGCGGATAGACCAAAACATTTAATTGATATAGGTGACGGACAAACTATTCGACAAGAAAATGTATTTGAAAATCATATTTTATATTCAGCTAATTTAGTTGAGGGTGAATTTGAGAAAAACAAAGAGTTACTATGTGAATCTTTGCAAATAGCAATTCATAAAAAAGGACCAGTACATATTAATGTGCCGTTTGATGAACCCTTATATGAAACTGTTGATGAGTTAAATAAATTTGATTTTCCCACTGTCATTGCGAACAAAGTCAAGCAATCTGTTAATTACGAGTCTTTAAAATCTATTTGGAAAAATTCTACTAAAAAAATGATTTTAGTAGGAAGTAATTTTCCTAATAGTGAATTGCAAAATATACTAAATGAAGTTATAAATGATGAATCTGTTTTAGTTTTAACAGAAACGACTTCAAATTTATACAACTCCAAATTTATTAATAGTATTGATAAATTGATTTTTCCTTTAAATGAAAATGATTTAAAAGAGTTACAGCCAGAGATTTTATTAACTTTAGGAGGAATGGTAATATCAAAAAAAATAAAACAATTTTTAAGAAAGTACCAACCAAAACATCATTGGCATGTTGATGAACTTAAAGCAATGGATACATATCATTGTTTATCTGAATTTATTCAAGAAAAGCCAAGTGAATTTTTAAAAGAATTAACAGGAGAAAAAGAAAGTGATTATCAGAAGCTTTGGTTAACTAAAAAAGATGAAAGAGCAATTAAGCATAATGAATATTTATCTAATATTGAATATTCAGATTTAAAAGTTTTCGAAGCTATTTTAAATATGATTCCTAACGAGTCTCAAGTACAAATAAGTAATAGTTCTACGATTAGATATTCACAATTATTTGATTTAAATTCATCCTTAAAGGTGTTTTGTAACAGAGGAACAAGTGGTATTGATGGAAGTACCAGTACAGCTATAGGGGCAGCTTTTGCTACGAATAAACCGATAACTTTTATTACGGGAGATTTGAGTTTTTTTTATGACAGTAATGCTTTGTGGAATACAAATACACCAGTAAACTTCAGAATAATTATATTAAATAATGCTGGTGGCGGAATTTTTAGATTCATTCCAGGTCCGTCAACTACAAATGCAACAGCATTTTTTGAAACACCTCATAATTTAACAGCAGAACATTTGGCAAAAATGTTTGGTTATAATTATGTATCAGTTTCTAATTTAGAAGAGTTAACGAATGGTTTAAATGATTTTTATTTAGAATCTGAACAACCAAAAATAATGGAGGTTTTTACTCCAAAAGAAATAAATGATGTAGTTTTAAAGAACTATTTTAAAAATTTATAAAATGGAATTACAAGAAGGCGATCAGGTAGATTTAGTAATAGGTCATCAAACAAATTTAGGTTATACAGTTTTAATTAATGAAGAGTTTGAGGCTTTACTATATAATAGTGATATCTTTAAAGATATAGAAGAAGGATCTCGTACTATTGGTTATGTTAAAAAGGTAAGAGAAGATGGTAAAATAGATGTTTCGTTACGTCCTCAAGGTTTTAGAAATGTAATTGACGGAGATGCAAATACAGTTCTTAGAAAGTTAGAAGAAAAAGGGTTTTTAATGTTAACAGATAAAAGCTCTCCAGAATCAATTAAGTTTCGATTACAAATGAGTAAAAAAGCATTTAAAAGAGCTATAGGTAATTTGTACAAAGAAAAAATAATCGAGTTGCAAGAAGATAGAATTGTGTTAATAAAATAACAAAAAAGCGCTACTAAATTTTAGTAGCGCTTTTTTTAAGAGAATTTTAAAGGTTAATTATCATCCTCTTTCTCTTCATCTTTGTTTTCTTCAGGATCTTCTTCTATAATTTCTTCCTCTTTAGGTTGGCTTTCTTTTAAACTATTTACACGCTTTATGTTTTCATAAAATGCATTAGAGTTAGGGTCTGAAGGGTCCATTTTACCAAAAGCAGCTTTATAATAAAAATCTGCTTTTTCGTAATCTTTACCTAATTCATAATATTTACCAACATAAAAATCTCCAATATGAGATTCTGGATATTTAATCATTACAAAATCTCCAAGAACCCTTAAATAATCACCATCTTGTTGATCGATAACAATTCCTTCAATAGCAAAAATATCATCTAAACGAACATTTAAATTAGCTCCGTATAAGTATTGAATATCTAAGTACTTTTGTTCAACGTATTTAATGGCTTCTAAAGGAGCTAAATCTTTGACGTTTGTTTCAAATTCTTGTTTAGTAATTTTTGAATATAAAGCGAACATTTTAGAAAAAGCTCTAGGGATTGTACCTCCAATAATAGATAAATAATCTGGAGCGTTTTCAAATTTATCAAATGTTATATGTAAGTTTTTAGCATCAAAAGAAGATAGGTAAGTTCCGATTTCATTAAAACGACCACTAGTTTCGCTATCAATATACTTTTCACCATCACTGGCATAGAAAAAATAAGAATTATCAATAGCGCCTAATCTATTTAAAGAATACGATTCTAACGTGCTTCCACTAAGTTGATTAAAATCAGGAGTAATACATATAAAGGAATTAAAAATAGGTTCGGTATCTCTTAAGAAATAAGTACTAAAGTTAGCAGCTTTACCATCAGCTACAATGGTCATAAAAGGAGATGTTTTATAGCTTCTTTCCATGTAAGGAATTAAATCTTTTTTTATGAAATCATAAAATTTTACAGCAGTACTTGTAAGTGCATTATTAGAAGGAATTATAGAAACATCTCTATTATAAGTACTTTCCATATCAATACCAACTACTATTTGTCGAGGAGCTTTATCTACATTAGCATAAAGTTTAGCGTTTCCTACATACATATCAAAAAGGTACTGATCTCCTAAAACAATGGCTAATGGATAGCTTGTAGTTTCATCTTTATCATAATCTTTAGGAAGGTAAACTTTAACTTGTCTTTTTTTGTTTAATTCTCTAGAATCGATACTTTCAGTAATTATTTTTTGAGAAAAAAGATTAATACTAATAAGTAATGCAAATAAAAAATATAGATGTTTCATAGGGGTTGATATTATATCCTTCAAATATAAAAAAGAAAAATAAAGTTATTATGTTATTTTTGCTGTACTTAATTAACGACAATATTTTAAAATTATGATACAACCTCAATGGAAAGTTGCCAAAGAGTACGAAGATATTACATATAAGAAGTCGCATAACGTGGCTAGAATAGCATTTAACCGACCAAATGTTCGTAATGCATTTCGTCCACATACAACATCAGAATTATTAGATGCTTTTCAAGATGCACATGAGGATACAAATATCGGAGTTGTATTATTATCTGCCGAAGGACCTTCTACTAAAGATGGTGTTTGGAGTTTTTGTTCAGGAGGCGATCAAAACGCTCGTGGACATCAAGGTTATGTTGGTAAAGATGGATATCATCGCTTAAATATATTAGAGGTACAACGATTGATTCGTTTTATGCCAAAAGCTGTTATTTGTGTTGTCCCAGGATGGGCAGTAGGTGGCGGACATAGTTTACATGTTACTTGCGATTTAACATTAGCAAGTAAAGAGCATGCTATTTTTAAGCAAACAGATGCCGATGTAACTTCGTTTGATGCAGGGTATGGATCAGCGTATTTGGCAAAAATGGTAGGACAGAAAAAAGCAAGAGAGATTTTCTTTTTAGGAAGAAATTACTCAGCACAAGAAGCTTATGAAATGGGAATGGTAAATGCGGTTGTTCCTCATGACGAGTTAGAACAAACTGCTTTTGATTGGGCTCAAGAAATATTAGAAAAATCACCAACATCAATAAAAATGTTAAAGTTTGCAATGAATTTAACTGATGACGGTATGGTAGGGCAACAAGTATTCGCAGGAGAAGTTACACGTTTAGCTTATATGACAGATGAAGCAAAAGAAGGGCGTGATGCTTTCTTAGAAAAACGTAAGCCTAATTTTCCAAAAACTTGGATACCTTAAAATTAATTTAGTCATTACGATGAAGAATAACGAAGATTTTATCATAAAGATTGCTTCAGTTTATACGCAATGACGTTTTGTTTATAGAATGAAAATAATTTGTATTGGGCGTAATTACGCAAAACATATTGAAGAATTAGCAAATGAAAAACCAGAGAGTCCTGTTGTTTTTTTAAAGCCAGATTCGTCGATTCTTCCTAAAAAGATGCCTTTTTTTATACCTCCTTTTTCTAATGATGTTCATTATGAAGTTGAGGTTTTGATAAAAATTAATAAGGTAGGAAAACACATTTCTCCAAAATTTGCACACAAGTATTACGATACGATTGGTTTAGGAATCGATTTTACAGCTCGTGATGTACAAGCAAAATGTAAAGAAAAAGGATTGCCATGGGAAAAAGCAAAAGCTTTTGATGGTAGTGCTATTATTGGTGAGTTTTATCCAAAAGAAGATTTTGATTTAGAGAATTTGTCTTTTCAGTTACATAAGAATGATGAGGTTGTTCAAGATGGGAATACATCAGGGATGTTATGGAAGATTGATGAATTAATCAGTTATGTATCTCAGTATTTTACTTTAAAAAAAGGAGATGTTATTTTTACAGGAACACCAGCAGGAGTTGGTAAAGTAGAAGAAAACGATGTTTTAACTGGGGTAATTGAAGGAAGACAATCATTTCAAATAAAAGTAAAATAAAAGAATCCCGCTTTAGCGGGATTCTTTTTTAAAACAAATGCATGAAAGCAGAGATTATAACGATTGGAGATGAGATTTTAATTGGTCAAATCGTCGATACTAATTCGCAGTGGATAGGTCAAGAATTAAATAAAATTGGAGTTTCTGTGTATCAGATTTCATCAATTCAAGATGAAAAACAGCATATCTTAAACGCTTTAAAAGAGGCAGAAAGTAGAGCAGATGTTGTTATTATAACTGGTGGTTTAGGACCAACAAAAGATGACATTACCAAAAAAACAATCGCAGAATATTTTAACGATGATAAAATTGTAAAGTATCCAAAAGTTATTGACCACATTAAAGCGTTATTTAAAAAAATAAATCATCCATTTAAAGAAATTCAAAAATATCAAGCAGAATTACCTTCGAAAGCTACATTATTGATGAATCAATATGGAACAGCTCCAGGGATGTGGTTTTATGAAAATGATACTGTTTTTGTTTCATTACCAGGTGTGCCTTATGAAATGAAAGGGTTGATGACAAATGAAGTATTACCAAGGGTTCAAAAACAATTTAAACTCCCATTTATTCTTCATAAAACAATTATGACTGTTGGGGTTGGAGAAACTGTTATTGCTGAAAGAATTGAAGATTGGGAAAACAATTTACCTGAGCATATTAAATTAGCTTACTTACCATCTTTTGGAAAAGTACGCTTGCGTTTATCAGCAAAAGGGAACGATAAAGAAATTTTAGAGAAAGAAGTTTCTGAGAAAGTTATCGCATTAAACTTATTGATTTCTGATATTATTGTTGGTTATGACGAAGCTGCATCTATAGAAAAAGGTGTAGGAGAATTGTTAAAGCAGAAAGATAAAACCTTATCAACTGCTGAAAGTTTAACAGGTGGAAAAATAGCCGCATCATTAGTTTCTGTAGCAGGATCATCAGCCTATTATAAAGGAAGTTTTATTACTTATTCAGCTAAATTAAAAGAAAAGTTATTAGGTGTCTCAAAAGAGGTAATTAAAAATAATACAGTTGTTAGTGCAGAAGTAGCTAAAGAAATGGCTGTAGGTTGTTTAAATAAATTAGACACAGATTATGCAATAGCAGTAACAGGAAATGCAGGTCCTACAACCGATCATAACGATAAAAGTGTCGGTTTAGTTTATATTGCTGTAGCATCAAAAAATGATGTAGAAGTACATGAGTTTAACTTTGGCCAACCAAGAGAAAAAGTAATAAACAGAACGGTTACAAAGGCATTCGAATTATTGAGTGAAAATATTTTAAAAATTAACGATTAATATTTTGTTTAATTCTGTTAAAAGTTCGTATATTTGCACCTCGTTTAGAAATAACACTATAAAACTGTCAAGAAGATGTCTAGAGTTTGTGAATTAACAGGAAAAAAAGCAATGGTTGGAAACAATGTTTCTCACGCCATGAATAGAACTAAAAGAAAGTTTAACGCTAATTTAATGACTAAGCGTTTCTTTATACCAGAAGAAGATAAATGGGTTACCTTAAAAGTATCTGCTTCTGCATTAAAAAATATTAATAAAAAAGGAATCTCTGCTGTAATTAAAGAAGCAAGAGAAAATGGTTTCTTAACGAAATAATTCCTTACTAGATAAAATTTTAGAGAGATGGCAAAAAAAGGAAACAGAGTTCAGGTAATTTTAGAATGTACTGAACATAAAGCGACTGGTAAACCAGGAACTTCACGTTATATCACAACTAAGAACAAAAAGAACACTCCTGATAGAATGGAATTAAAGAAATTTAATCCAATCTTAAAGAAGATGACAGTTCATAAAGAAATTAAATAATTAAAAGTTTTTTATAAAACTTTATAACCTATAGGAACATGGCAAAGAAATCAGTAGCATCGTTACAAACAGGAGCAAAGAGATTAACTAAAGCTATCAAGATGGTAAAATCTCCAAAAACAGGAGCTTATACATTCGTTGAAGCTATTATGGATCCTAAACAAGTAAACGATTTTATCGCAAAAAACTAATACTTGTATACAGTTTAAATTAAAGCTACTTTCTCATACGAAAGTAGCTTTTTTTATGCGCTAAAAAACTGTATTTTTGAGCATTACTATTTTTATGAAAGAGTAATAGAATAATGACAATTTGACTATATAATAAGTTTGGTATAGTTTTTAACCTATACAAAGCGATTATAAAATTTAACGATGAGTTTTTTTAAAAAAATATTCTCGAAAGAGAAAAAAGAAACCTTAGATAAAGGTTTAGAAAAAACAAAAACAAGTTTTTTCTCTAAATTATCGAAAGCTGTTGCTGGTAAGGCAAAGGTAGATGATGATGTACTTGATAATTTAGAAGAAGTATTAGTGTCGTCTGATGTAGGAGTAGAAACTACTTTAAAAATTATTGATAGAATTGAAGAACGTGTTTCTCGTGATAAGTATTTAGGTACTGATGAGCTGAATCAAATCTTACGAGAGGAGATTGCTGGTTTATTATCTGAAACCAATACGGGTGATGAAACTGAATTTACTGTTCCTGCCGATAAGAAACCATATGTGTTAATGGTTGTAGGAGTAAACGGAGTTGG
>CAZCHR010000071.1:0-12343 GCA_964498665.1 uncultured Tenacibaculum sp.
CCAATAACTAGTAGTGCAACATAAACTGCTCCAGATAAAGCTCTAGTATATAATTCTTTCATGTTATAAATCTTCGACTAAAAGCAAATATAGATTTTTAGCATTACTTCCGTAGCTTAAAAAATCGTTTTCTTTTTGAGAGTCAAATAACTGAATTGTAGTAATGTTGGTAGGTATTCCTTTTCCAGGCCTGTTTTTAATTCCTTTTAAGCCTTCACTAATATCGCTAATAAGTTGACTTGTATAAGATACAACAACAATGTTTTTGGGTAATTCGTTTAATTTTTTTTCTTTTAATTGATTAGAAGAAACTAATATTCCTCCGTTATTACCAATTAAATATTCGCAAGAACAAAAATAGAAACTAACATCTCCTTTTTTAACGTAGTTTAAATTGAAGTTGTCAAATTCATCTTCTAGTTTAGGCTCAAAACAACACACTTTGCTTTCGTACCAATCGTTTTCAAGAAGAATATTATCAAAAGTTTCATAGGCTTCTTCTTTGCTTTCACAATAAAGAAATTTACCACCGTTTTTTCTAAAATTAAGCATAAACTGCTCGTCAACAGGTATCTCTTCTTGAGGCATATATTTGCTTTGAGCAAATTCTTCCTCTTTATCCTTTGTGGACTTTTTTTTGTTTGAAGAAAATAGTTTACTAAACAGGTTCATTCTGCTTTTGGTATTGTAATTAATAATTAAACGTATTATAACAATTTATAATACGTTTAATATGGTATTTAAGCTTCTTCAGCTTTTATTTCAATTGTTTCTTCTTCAGGAATTTCTTTATCAAAAAGTCTTTCTCCGAATATTCTAATTAAATCATCTTTAAAGATAACCTCTTTATCAATTAAAACTTCAGCTAATTCAGCAAGTTTGTCTTTGTGTTCTGTAAGCAAATCAATTGCACGTTGATACTGTGTTTCAATGATGTTTTTAATTTCACTGTCCATTAATTCGGCAGTTTTTTCACTATATGGTTTTGTAAAACCATTTTCACCATTAGGGTCGTAATAAGTTATGTTTCCAACTTTTTCATTTAAGCCGTAAATCATAACCATTTGCTTAGCTTTTTGTGTTACACTTTGTAAATCACTAATAGCACCAGTTGATATTTCGTTAAATATTAACTTTTCAGCAGCACGACCACCCATAGTAACACAAATTTCATCTAAAAACTTATTATTTCTAGTTAAATGAGATTCTTTTGGTAAATACCAGGCAGCACCAAGAGATCTTCCTCTAGGAACAATAGTAACTTTTACTAATGGGTCAGCATGCTCTAAGAACCAGCTAACAGTTGCATGACCAGCTTCATGGAAAGCAATTGTTTTTTTATCAAGAGCAGAAAATAAATTACTTTTCTTTTCAAGACCACCAATAATTCTATCTACAGCATCTAAAAAGTCTTGCTTTTCAACGAGCTTTTTTCCTTTACGAGCAGCAATTAAAGCAGCTTCATTACATAAGTTAGCAATATCTGCTCCTGAAAACCCAGGTGTTTGTTTTGCTAAGAAATCAACATCTAATCCTTCTGCTTTCTTTAATGGAGCTAAGTGTACTTTAAAGATAGCACTTCTTTCGGTTAAGTTAGGAAGGTCTACATAAATTTGACGATCAAAACGACCAGCACGCATTAAGGCTTTATCTAATACATCTGCACGGTTTGTTGCAGCAAGGACAATAACATTACTGTTAGTTCCAAAACCATCCATTTCAGTTAATAATTGGTTTAATGTATTTTCTCTTTCATCATTAGACCCTGACATGTTACTTTTTCCACGAGCTCTACCAATGGCATCAATTTCATCAATAAAAATGATAGCTGGAGATTTTTCTTTAGCTTGTTTAAATAAGTCACGTACTCTAGATGCTCCAACACCCACAAACATTTCAACGAAATCAGATCCAGATAAAGAAAAGAAAGGAACTTTAGCTTCACCGGCAACAGCTTTAGCTAATAAAGTTTTTCCTGTTCCAGGAGGTCCTACTAATAATGCACCTTTAGGTATTTTTCCTCCTAAAGAGGTGTATTTTTCAGGGTTTTTAAGAAAATCAACAATTTCTTGAACTTCTTCCTTTGCACCTTCTAAACCAGCAACATTAGCAAATGAAGTTTTAACATCGGTATCTTTATCAAAAAGTTTAGCTTTTGATTTACCAATATTAAAAATTTGACCACCAGGTCCACCACCACTACCGCCACCCATTCGGCGCATAATGAATATCCATACACCAATAATAAGTGCAAACGGAAGTAAAGAAAATAGTAAATCACCAAGAACATTACTTTCACTGTCAAATTCAACAGTAGTGTTAATATTTTTTGCTAGTTTAACTTCTCTAATACTGTTTTCAAAATTCTGTAAATCTCCAATTTCAAATTGATAATCAGGTTTACTAGCATTATTAGGTGTAGCTAAAAAACTATCTCCAGTTGTTTTTTTGTGTTTTTCTAATCTTTTAGCTTCGGCATTTAAAAAAACTTTTGCTATTCTTCTATTAACAACTACAACTTTAGATACTTCATTGTCATTTAAAAAAGTTTGAAACTCAGATGAAGAAATCTTTTTTTCTCCCATCATATTGCTATCAAAAAATGTAATTGCTAGAAAACCTAGTATTACAACGGCGATAATCCATATTGAGTTAAACTTTGGTTTTTTGCTAAAATCTGTTTTTTTTGGTTGATTTGCCATGCAATCTTTTTCGGTGATTTAGTAATTTGTTTCAATAGACGTGCTTTTTGCATCGCCCCATAAATCTTCAATATTGTAATGTTCGCGTATATGTTTTTGAAAAACATGTACTACAACATTAACGTAGTCCATAAGTACCCATTCTGCATTATCAGTTCCTTCTGTATTAAAAGGTTTGTCTTTAATGGCTTTACTTACTGTTTTATGAACAGATCCAACAATAGCATTTACTTGAGTGTTAGATGTTCCATTACAAATTATGAAATAGTCAGACACTGTATTTTCTATTTCTCTTAAATCTAGTATAGTAATGTCTTGCCCTTTAACCTCTTCAATACCTTTAATGATTTGCGCAATTAGTAAATCACTATTTTTTTCTTGTTTTGACATTCAATTTTTTTTAATTACGCAAAGTTATTATTTTTTACTGTTTAAATACGTTATTTGTATATAAAGTCTATTTATTTATAATGAAAATTATCAAAGTTGATGCCATTGACTCTACAAGTACCTTTTTAAAAGATGCTTTACGCAATAAAACAATCAATTTCGCAACATGTATTTGGGCAAAAAATCAAACTAATGGTCGTGGTCAGCGCGAAGCAAAATGGGAATCGGAATCAGGTAAAAACCTTACGTTTAGTGTGTATTTGCCAATTTCAGAGCATGTTAAAAAAAATGCTTTTGTAATTAATTTATTAACAACCATCTCTGTTTATAATGTGCTTTCCAAATTAAATCTTGTTAATTTAAAAATTAAATGGCCAAACGACATATTGGCAGCAAATAAAAAAATAGGAGGCATATTAATTGAAAATAATTTCCAAAAAGGAGAATTACAGGGAACTATTATCGGAATTGGATTAAATGTTAATCAAGTAAATTTTGATTTTTTGCCACAAGCAAGCTCTATTAAAAATATTTTAGGGGGTTCATTTTCATTGGAAGAATTACTAAATGAAATAATCATTGAAATTAATGGACGGTTTAAATTATATGTATCTGCAGATTTTGAAAAGGTAAAAAAAGAATTTGAAACAATTCTTTTTAGAAATAAAAAGCCTTCAACATTTATTGCTGAAGGCATAGAATTTCCGGGTATTATTCAAGGAATTACTAATAATGGTAAGTTAATTGTTTTACAAGAAGACAATATTGTTAAAGAATATAATCTTAAGCAAATTCAGCTTAAATATTAGATTTTACTTAAATTATCCGATAATGCATTTATAAAATTTTGAATAGGTTTTTTGATCATCATTGCCATCATAGCATTAAATTCTCCATCAAAAATTAACTGTACATCAGCTTTATCACCTTGGTCATCAATATTAGCAGTTAATGTAAAAGGAAGTTTTTCACTAGCAGCACCTAAAATAACTTTAGAAGGAGCAGTACTTTCTTTTTGTTTTAAAACAATTTCGGGCATTCCTTTTAATTGAAATAAAAACTTTTCTTCACTTAATTTTTCGAACTTCTCTTTGCTTTCAGGCATAATTTGCTCAAAGTTCTCTACGTTCATTAAAAAATCGAATACTCCTTGCGCATTTTTATTTACGCATACTTTTGGGCTTTCTAAGTTCATATATTTTTATGTGAAAAATCTAAATTATTTATTCCATTCTGAAGGGTTTGTACGCCAGTCTTGTAAAGTAGAAACTTGTTCTTTAGAAACGTAACCTTGCTCTTCAGCTAAAGTAATTAAGTTTTCGTAGTTGCTTAATGTGTTTAAAGTAACCTCAGCAGCTTTAAAGTTTTTGTCTGCTACTTCAAATCCGTAGCTAAAAATAGCGACCATTCCTAAAAGGTTAGCATTGCACTTATGTAAAGCTTCTACAGCAGCTAAGCTACTTTTACCTGTACTAATTAAATCTTCAATAACTACTACATTTTTGTTTTCAGGAACAATACCTTCAATCTGATTTTGTCGTCCGTGTTTCTTAGCTTCAGGTCTTATGTATATAAAAGGTAAATCTAAGGCATCGGCAACTAACATACCAATACCAATAGCTCCAGTAGCTACCCCAGCAATAACTTCTGCATCAGGGTATTGTTTTTTTATAAAATCAGCAAATTTTAATTTTAAAGAATTTCTAACTTCTGGAAAAGAAAGACAAATTCTATTGTCACAATATATTGGCGATTTCCAACCAGAAGCCCATGTAAAGGGTTCTTGTGGTTGTAATTTAATTGCATTAATTTGCAGCAGTTGTGCAGCAGTTTCTTTGGCTGTGTTTGTATCAAAAATCATAGTAACAAATGTATAAAGTTTTTGTCAATAATTCAGTGATAATTCTATCAACTGATTTTCGTTATTCAAAGGATTACGCTTCTATTCATATTGAGCAAGCAAATTTAAATTCTATTATAAAAGAATTAATAAAGAATCCGGAAAAGAAAATTCATTTATATCACGAAACGGTAGAGAAACTTTTTAAGCATTTTTTAAAAAAAATACCTGTAGTTGTTGCAGGAGGTGGTAAGTTGTATAATCCTCAAAAGAAAATCCTTTTTATTTTTAGAAATGGTAAATGGGATTTGCCAAAGGGAAAAATAGAAAAGAATGAATCTATTGCTGAATGTGCAATTAGAGAAGTTGAAGAAGAAACCGGTGTTCAAAATATTGAGATAACAAGATTTTTACAACGCACATATCATGTTTTTAAACGCGATGGAGTGTATAAACTAAAATTAACTTATTGGTACGAGATGTATTCAGAATATAACGGTAAGTTAACCCCTCAATTAAATGAAGGGATAACAAAAGTTAAATGGAAAACTTTGAAGAAATCTAAAAAAGCCTTAACAAATACTTATGGAGCTATAGAGCAATTATTCCCTATGGAATTTTTTGATTAATATTTTTTAAGACTCACTTGTTATTAACATAGTATTTAGGCTTTGCTACTTTCAAAATAATCGTATTCGTTTTTAAAGGTGTATTTTTGCACTTTAAATTTTCAAAACTACTTTTTAGTTAAGGTTTTGTGTATTAATAATTCAAAATTAGATAACTGTGAAACAGTATTTCAAGACAAATTCAAGTGGAGTAAAAAATGATATTACTGCAGGTATAACAACATCATTAGCAATGATACCTGAGGTAGTAGCCTTTGCCTTTGTATTAGGTATAGATCCTTTAGTAGCACTTTCTGGAGCTTTTATTGTAGGAATTATTGCAGCTATTTTTGGTGGTCGTCCAGGGTTAATATCTGGTGCTGCAGGAGCAGTAGCAGTAGTATTAATTGATTTGTTAATACAAGGAAATGAACGAGGTTTAGCTTTTGAAATGCCAGTTGATAATATGGGATATTTCTATTTGCTAGCAACTGTAATTTTAATGGGGCTTATTCAAATATTAGCAGGTGTTTTTAAATTAGGGCGTTTTGTGCGTTTAATTCCGCACCCGGTAATGATGGGGTTTGTTAATGGTTTAGCAATTGTAATATTCTTAGCGCAATTAAAAATGTTTTTCCATAAAAATCCTGCTGGTGCAGAATGGATAATGGAAGGTCAAGAACTATATACTATGATAGGTATGGTTTTGTTAACAATGGCTTTGGTTTACTTTTTGCCAAAATTTAAATACACTAAAAAATTACCAGCAGCATTAACTGCTATTTTAGCAGTAACACTAATTAAAGTATTTGGTAATTTAAATATATCGACTGTTGGTTCTTATATAAGAGAAGGAGGAGGAGCAGGTTTAAAAGGAAAGTTTCCAACACCAAACTTAGAGTTATGGGAATATTTACCATTGGTATGGGATACATTTACTTTTATATTGCCATATGCAGCTTTAGCAGCAGCAGTTGGTTTAATAGAAACTTTAATGACATTAAACTTAGTAGATGAAATTACTGAAACTAGAGGAAATGGAAATAAAGAATGTGTAGCTCAAGGAGCTGCAAATATAGTAAGTGGATTGTTTGGTGGTACAGCAGGTTGTGGTATGATTGGTCAAACAATGATTAATATAAATTCAGGAGGTCGTGGTAGGTTATCAGGAATAATGATGGCAGTAACCTTATTAACGTTTATTCTTTTTGCTGATACATATATTGAAATGGTACCAATTGCTGCTTTAGTAGGAGTTATGTTCATGATGGTTATTGAAACCTTTGCATGGAGTAGTTTCCGAATTTTAAAACGCATACCACGTTCAGATGCTTTTGTGTTAATTGCAGTATCTACAATTACAGTATTTGTAGACTTAGCAATAGCGGTAATAGCAGGAGTTATAATAGCAGCTTTAGTTTTTGCATGGGAAAGCTCTAAAAGAGTTCGTGTTAATAGAAGTGTAAAAGAGGATGGTACTAAGGTGTACCATGTTTGGGGTTCTGTGTTTTTTGGAAGTATACAAAGTTTTAACTCTAAATTTGATGTTAATGGTGATCCAGAAAAAGTTGAAATAGATTTTGTGGAAGCTAAGGTAGCAGATCATTCTGCTTTAGAAGCAATTTTTGTACTGGTAGAAAAGTATGAAGCAGCAGGAAAGCAAATAACCTTAAAGCATTTAAGTACAGAATGTAAAGATTTAATGAGGAAAGCTTCACCTAAATTTGATGGAGTTATAGAAGAAAGTATCGATGATCCACGTTACCATGTGATGGCTAAGGCTTTAGAATAATATTTTAATCTTATTTAAGATAAAAACGCCCTTCTGTATTCTTATAAAAGGGCGTTTTTTATTGCTTATTCTTAAAATTTTATCAAAAGAACTGATTATAAAACAAATAGAATGCTTAAAGATTATTCTATACATCAAAATTGAAGGTAAATTCTTTCAAAATTTACATGTTGTAGTACTTTTGCACTGCGTTTAACCCCCATAAAAGCACCAAATGAGAAAGTTAACAACAGTAAAACTTTTAATGTTATTTTTAATATTAGTATCGTGTTCTTCAGAGAGCATAGATGTTAATATTGTTGAAGATTCAAATAGTAATGATGCATTTACTGATGAAGTGAATATTGTAGAAGAGTTATCTGTAGAAGAAGAACGTTTAAGGTTATTTGACTTAGCTAAATATATTCTTTTAGATGAGAGTGATGATGAACCTAATACAGCAATAAGAAGATGGAGTAATGGTACACCGGTTAGAATATTTTTAAGCGGAGATGTTACTATAGAGCATGAGAATGTGGTTGTTGATTTATTGAATGATTTAAAAGATTTAAACACAATAAATTTAGATATAGAATTAACTACTGTAGAAAATGATGCTAATGTTGAAGTTTATATAGCGACTTTTAATGATTTAATGACGCTTAGACCAGACTTTTCTCCGAATGCAGATGAAGTTTCTAGAGGAATAACAACTAGTTTTAGAAATTCTAATAATGAATTAACAAGGGCTAGAATTTGGATAAATAACGATACATTTTCAATATCAACAATAAAGCATGAAATTTTACACTCTATAGGTTTAGGGCACTCAAACGATGAAAGTAGTGTTTTGTTTACACCATCACAGGCTGAAGAATTAAATTCAGATGATATTTTTGTTATAGAAGCGCTTTATGGCGGTATGTTAAATCCAGGAGATAATGAAGAACAAATAATTAGTGTTCTTCAAGATTTATTATCAATGTAATTAGTTGTTTTTCTTAACGCTAGAAGGTACCATAGTAGTATAGTCTCCATTGTTTCTTATAACATCGCGGACTATACTACTACTTATAAAAGAAGTTTCAGCAGAAGTCAATAAGAAAACAGTGTCAATACCTGTTAATACTTTATTGGTATGGGCTATAGCTTTTTCAAATTCAAAATCAGCAGGATTTCTTAAACCACGTAAAATAAATTGCGCTTCTATTTTTTTACAGAAATCTACTGTTAAACCTTGATAAGTAACAACACTTATTTTAGGGTTATTATTAAAAGCTTCTTCTATAAAAGAAACGCGTTCTTCAAGAGAGAACATATATTTTTTTTCAGCATTAACTCCAATTGCTATTACAAGTTCATCAAAAAGTTCGGCACCTCTTTTAATAATATCAAAGTGACCAACTGTTATTGGATCAAAAGAACCTGGAAAAATAGCTTTGCGCATGATTTTATTTTTATTGGTGAATTTACAAAAAAATGTTTTTTAACTGTCTAGTAAACATTGTTCAACTTCATTACGGAATAATTCAGCTAAACTTATTCCTTTTATAATGGATTGCTGCGGTAAAATACTAGCTTCACTTAAGCCAGGATTAGTGTTAATTTCTAAAAAATGAGGTTTGCCATTGTTGAAAATAAAATCAGTTCTAGCAAAACCTTTCATATTTAGTGCTTTGTATATTTTTAATGTTAAAGCTTCTACCTCTTTGTTTTGTTCGTTAGTTAAACGAGCCGGAGTTATTTCTTCTGATTTTCCTAAATATTTAGCTTCGTAGTCAAAAAAATCATTTTCAGTTACAATTTCAGTAATGCCCATTATTGTAGGGGTACCATCTATACATGCAACTCCTACCGATATTTCAGTGCCACTTAAAAATTCTTCAATAATTACTTCGTTATCTACCGTAAAAGCATCTTTTAGAGAGAGTAAAATATCTTCTTTTTTATGTGCTTTTATAACACCGAAACTACTACCAGATCTATTGGCTTTAATAAAACAAGGTAGGTTAACTGTTTTTATTATCTCATTAATATCAATCGAATCGCCATCATTAATAAAGTAATTAGAGGCAGTTGGAATATTGTATGCTTTTAAAATACTAATACAATCACGTTTGTTAAAAGTAACAGCAGCAGTATAAAAATCGCAGCTAGTTTGCGGAATTTTTAAAAGTTGTAGATATGCTTGTATTAAACCATCTTCACCAGGTGTTCCGTGTACTGTGTTAAAGGCAGCATCAAACTTAATTGTTTTGTTGTTTTCGGTAATAGTAAAATTTGAACGATCAATATTTACTTTTTCGTCATTGTCTTTTAAATAATACCATGAATCTTTAGCAATAATTACTCTATAAGTGTTATAAACCTCTTTATTAAGATGCTTGTAAACAATGTTACCGCTCTTAATTGAAATATCATGTTCACTTGAATATCCACCCATTAAAATGGCAATGTTCTTTTTCATGTTTTTGTATGCTAAATTCAATAACAAAAATAACAGAATAGAAACAATAATATTCATTTAAAATAGGTTTTAGCTTAGCTCCTTTGTAGCTGTGTTCTAATTGTATTAGTATATTTGTTTAAAATTTAATTATGGGATTTTTTCGTTTTCTATTTATTAAAAGTTTTATTTATCAAATTGTATTTGCTTTTATAGCAGTAGTTTTACTATGCTTTTTAGGGTTAAAATGGTTAGATTTTAAAACTAATCATGATCAGCGTATAGTGGTTCCTAATCTTGAAAAATTAACTTTTGAGAAAGCTAAATATATTTTAAATAAAGAAAATTTGGTAGCCAAAGTTCAAGATTCTGCAAATTTTAATCCTGATTACCCACCGTATTCAGTTATAGAACAAAATCCAAAAAAAGGAAGTTTTGTGAAAGAAGATCGTAAAATATATTTAGTACTAAACCCATCTAACTATAGAAAGTTAAAAGTTCCAAATATTATTCAAAAGACAAGAAGGCAAGCAGAGCCAACATTAAGAGCATTAGGTTTTAATGTTGGAGAAATTATTTACAGGCCAGATTTGGCTAGAGACGTTGTTTTAGAAATGAAACATAGAGGAAAAAAGATAAAGCCTTCAGATTTGTTAATGAAAACATCAACTATAGATCTAGTTGTTGGAGACGGGCTACATTAAATAGTATTAAGTTTAGTTCGACCTTTTCAAGTTTATTATTTACTCTTATTAAAGATATTGATTATGCAAGATGATACCCAAATTGGGCCAGAGCAAGAAGATGGTTTACATGAACATTTTCGTTTTGAAGCAACTGCTGGGCAAGTGCCATTGAGAGTAGATAAGTTTTTAATGAATTTTGTAGAAAATGCTACACGAACAAAAATTCAGCAAGCAGCTAAAGAAGGTAGTGTTTGGGTGAATGATGTACCCGTTAAATCAAATTATAAAGTTAAGCCTAATGATGTGGTTCGCGTTATGTTTTCGCACCCACCATATGAGCAATTATTAACTCCTCAAGATATTCCTATTGATATAGTTTATGAAGATGATGACCTACTAGTGGTAAACAAAGAGGCCGGAATGGTTGTGCATCCGGGTCATGGTAACTATGAAGGTACTTTAATAAATGCTTTAATTTATCATTTTGAAAACCTACCTAATAATAGTAGCGATAGACCAGGTTTAGTACATCGAATTGATAAAGACACTAGTGGCTTGTTAGTAGTAGCTAAAACGGAACAAGCTATGACGCATTTGGCTAAGCAGTTTTTTAATAAAACTAGTAAGCGTGAATATGTAGCTCTAGTATGGGGGAATATAGATGAAGATAAAGGTATAATAGAAGGTAATATAGGTAGGCACCCTAAAAATAGATTACAAAATACTGTTTGGGAAGGTGATTTAGAAGATAAAGGGAAGCCAGCAGTAACGCATTTTGAAGTTATTGAAAGATTAGGTTATGTGACTTTAGTTAAGTGTAAGTTAGAAACAGGTAGAACACATCAAATACGTGTTCATATGAAACATATTGGACATACATTATTTAATGATGAACGTTATGGTGGAGATAAGGTTTTAAAAGGAACAACATTTACTAAATATAAACAGTTTGTAGATAATTGTTTTAAAACACTTCCTCGTCAAGCATTGCATGCACGAACTTTAGGTTTTGTGCACCCAACTACAAATGAAGAAATGTTTTTTGAAGTTCCAATACCTAATGATATAGGTAATTGTGTTGAAAAATGGCGTAATTATAGTCAAAGTCAACAGCAACAATAATCTTTAAAGAAATTAGAAATGAAAATTGTTATTTCTCCAGCTAAGTCGTTAGACTTAACATCAGAACTGCCAACGAATAAAGTTACGCAACCATTGTTTTTAGAACAATCGGCTGTATTAAACGAAGAAATTAAAAAGAAAACTCCAGCAGATCTTTCTGCTTTAATGCATATAAGCGAAAAGTTAGCCGATTTGAATTGGAAACGTAATCAAGACTGGGTTTTACCTTTTACAAATGATAACGCAAGACCTGCTGTTTTTACTTTTGACGGAGATGTGTATACGGGTTTAAATGCATATACTTTATCGGAGACTAAAATTATCGATATGCAAAATAGTTTACGTATCCTTTCAGGATTATATGGGCTATTAAAACCATTAGATTTAATACAAGCTTATAGGTTAGAAATGGGAACTAAATTTGGAGCGAATGGAGCTAAAAATTTATACGAATTCTGGAAGCCAACTATAGCCAATCAGTTAAATAGTGAACTTAAAGATAATGAGCTTTTTGTAAACTTAGCAAGTAATGAATACTTTAAAGCTATAGATAAAAAAGTTTTAAAAGAACCTATTATAACACCAGTTTTTAAAGATTGGAAAAACGACAAATTGAAAATTATAAGCTTTTATGCTAAAAAAGCTCGTGGGTGGATGAGTCGTTATCTTATTGAGAATAACGTTGAGAGTTTAGATGTTTTAAAAGCTTTTGCAGTAGACGGTTACGCTTATAGTGAAGAATTTACTGTAAAAGAAAATGAACCAGTTTTTGTAAGAT
>CAZCHR010000072.1:0-12222 GCA_964498665.1 uncultured Tenacibaculum sp.
ATCCACTTAAAGCAGCATAATACACCTGTGTTTCTAAACCAGAATTAATAAATTCTGAAATAGTTTTTAACTGTTTTCCAAATACATTTTTAGGATACATTGCTGATGATTTAGATGCATTACTTTTTTCGTAAATATACTTTGCTGACGATTTTGCATTAATCATCGTATTATATAAATATCCTAAGTTGTGTTCGCTTAAATGAGAATCGTTATAATGATTTAAAACACCAGAGAAAAAAGGTTGTTTTAACGATTGATATAATAATTTCGGATTGGTAACTGCAAGCCCGTTTTGATTATTTCCTTTTAACATTAATGACAAACTCTCATCAACTTCAATAGCATTATATGGTTTTGAATTTGTTGCATCTAAATAACGACCAACCCATCCGCTTTGTAAATATTGGTTACTATCACTAGCGGTTTGCCAAATATCAGTAGAACGAAAATGTGAACGATTCGGATTCGGGTAACCTACATTATTAATAATACTTACATAACCTTTATCGTATAGTTTTTGTAGTGGAGCTAAACTTTTATGCAAACCAACCTCATCATTTAATTTTAATAAATTATTTTGATTAATTGCAATTCCGTTTCTTTTCTGATAGTAAATATCGTTTCTAAAAGGAACTACCGTATTTAAACCATCATTTCCTCCTTTTAATTGAATAATAACTACTTTTTTATTGCTAAAAAATTGTGATGTATTTTGTTCGAAAGCTTTTACAAACTGCGGAACAAAAAACAATCCGCCACTTGCTAACGATGTTCTTTTTATAAAATTTCTTCTGTCCATTTCTTTACTTTTTTAACATAATTGATATTCTGGTAACGATAATAATTGCACACAGAAATCTGTTTTAGAAACTTCGTTTGTGTTGTTTAACAATTGTTTTGTTCCTTTATTTAAAGGAGCAATAATAATCTGCTTTATCAAATCGATATTCGATTTTGATGGATAATTTTCTTCAAAAGAACTCCAATTTGCTTCTGATTTTATAAAGGTTCTTTTTCGGAGTCTTTTTTCACTAAAATCTTTAATAGTATCTTCTAAATCACCTTTGTCTGAATACGTAATTTCTGCGTTATTTAACAAAACTGAAGCTAATCGTAATCGAGTAACAATAGTATTGCTATCAATCCAGGTTCTTCCTCCCTTCCAGCCTGCTACATTTGGTGGACGTAATAATATTTGTCCTAATAACTTTTGAAGTAATATACTTTGTTTATTTTTTTGCAATGTATATGGAACTGTTTTGTGAATTCCTACTAATAATTCTATTGGTGATTTTATTTTAGACCCAATATTTTCTTCGTTATAAAACCAATCTGAAGTCAATACAAATCGCATTAAATCTTCAATATTATACTTCGGATAAAACACCGAAATCATTTTATTTATATGATTTGTATTTATCGTTTCATTTACAAAATAACGATAGATTTTCTCACAAATAAATCGTGCACATTGTTTTTGTTCTAAGATTATATCAATAATATCGTCTCTGTTAAAGTTTCCTGTTTGTCCTAAAAACGTTTTCTCTTCTTTATCATGTTGTCGTTTTCTAAGCTTAAAATCTCCTTTAAAATTATGATTATAACCTGTAAAAGATCTAGCGCTTTCTTGAATATCATTTTCAATATAATTTCCTTGTCCGAGCGTAAATAACTCCATTAATTCACGAGCAAAATTCTCATTCGGACTTTTCTTTTTATTCTGTTTATTATTTAAATACCGTAACATCGCTGGTTCTTTAGAAATCGCTTTTATAAAGCTTCTAAAATCTCCCAAAGCATACTCGCGTAATAAATTATTATATCGTTGTGCAAACAGCACGTTTTTATCTTCACAAACAAAATGGTTTGCCCAAAAAAGCGTCATTTTTTCACGTAGTACTTCTGATGGAGTATATAATCGTTGTAACCATACTTGGTTTAATTCTTTTATTTTTTTTCTACTCATTTTCATCAGCTCTCTTCGTTTCTTTTTATTTTTTAAATCTTCTTTAGTAAGATCAGATATAAAAGAAGTATCAATTGTAATCGATGATACTGTTTCAGATTCCTGAAAAAGTTTTTTTACAACTTCATTCTTGGTTTTTCCTTTTAATTTTTGAAGTTCTAAAGGTGTAATTCCGAAACCAATTCGATTGTATAAATGTTGTAAGCTTTTTGTATCCATATATATTGGACTTAAAAGGTAGTAAAAGGTTTAAAAATAAAACCTCGCAAATAGCGAGGTTTTTTTATTATTCAAAGATGGAAAAAACTATTTCCCTCCATCCAATTCATCTTGCCATTTTTTTAATTCACTCCACTTACCTTCGTAAGCTAATTTTGCTTGTTTTGGCCATGTATTAGGTTTATGAATTCGATAACGATCGCCTCCGCTATTTAAAACTTCTTGACATTTTTCTACTGTAGCTTCACCTAAATCTTTCCAAGTTTTAATATCGAAATTATGGAATAAACCTTCAATTTTGGGACCTATTCCTTCTACAATTTTTAAATCGTTTTCTTTAATTTTTTTTCCAAATACAGCTTTAGCCGCTGCCCCATCAAAAGGAATTAAACTCACTGCAGCTCCTACAAAAGATGAAGCCATTTCTAAGTTTGCTGATTTTGCCGTTTTTAAATCTGATTCTAAATTTATTTTATTTTGATTACAAGCTTTTAAATCAGCTTCTAATTGAGAAATTCTATTTTTATAAATATTTAAATCTTCATTATTTTCTTCTTTATCAGAACCTCCTAAAAGTCTTCCTAATAAATACCCTAATAAAGCGCAAATTACTCCAACTATTAATGGGATTAACCAACATGGTATTTGCATTCCTAATAAATTCATAATTTTAGTGTGTTTTAGTTTATGGTTACAATTGATCTTCTATTTTTTCTTCTTCCAACTTTAGTTGCGTTACTTGCTATTGGTTCGGTATCTCCTTTAGAAATAGTATTAATTCTGTCTTTTACTATTCCACTTCTGGTTAAATAATCTTTAATAAATTCTGCTCTCTTTTTACCTAAATTTAAGTTTTTAGCTGCAGTTCCTGTATTATCTGTATGTCCAGTGATTAAACAAAATGCATCGTCAACCTTATCTAAATAAGTAGATATATTTACTATTTTTCTACGTTGTTTATGTGTAAAATCTAACGTTGTTTTTGCGCTTTCAAAATTTAATATTAAAGGATTAGATTCTATCTCTTTAATAATTGCATCAATTATTTTAGAATAGTCTTTAGATTTTCCTACACTTAATTTTAATGGGTTTTTCATTACATCATTTGCATCAACTTCCATACTATCATCTAACTTACCTTCAATGTCAATTACTTTAGTAGAAATTCCTTTTTTGGCTACGTAATTTTTAAATGATATTGCTCTTGCTAAACCTATATTAGGAAAAGCAGAATTATTTATCTCATCACTCATATAATAACCCGTAATAGATAAAGATTTATCGTCTTTTTCAACTAAATAATCTTTTAACTGACCTATTTTTTTATCTAACTCACCTGAAGCTGGTGGTGTAAAAACAATACTCGATTTTTTAAATTTTAAATCTTCTTTTAAAGGAATATTAATTGTACCGTCTGCATTTTCTTCTCCAAAAGGTAATGTGCTTTTCTTTTCATGAACAACAACAACTTCCTCTTTTTTGGGTTTTTCAATTATTTTTTCTTCTTGTTTAAAACAACATAATTTCCAACAAAGGAACATTCCTATTAAAATTGTTACAAAAATACCTAGTAAATAAATTAGCTTCTTATTCATATTAGTTAAGTTATTGATTGTAAAAGCATTAAAAAAAGTTAAAAAATAAAATTTTTATGAACACTTATCCTTATGAAACAATTCTATAAAAAAAGTCACATCTTTCGATGTGACTTTTAATAAAACTAATTTAGTTTTTATGTATTTTTTTGATTATAAATCAAATTTTATTCCTTGAGCTAATGGTAACTCATCAGAATAGTTAACTGTGTTTGTTTGTCTTCTCATGTATACTTTCCAAGCATCTGATCCAGACTCACGTCCACCACCAGTTTCTTTTTCACCACCAAAAGCACCACCAATTTCAGCACCAGAAGTCCCAATGTTTACGTTTGCAATACCACAATCAGATCCTGCAAATGATAAGAATTTTTCAGCTTCTTTCATTTCGTTAGTCATGATAGAAGAAGATAATCCTTGAGCAACTCCGTTTTGTAATTCAATAGCATTTTCTACTTCACCTGAATACTTCATTAAGTATAAGATTGGAGCGAAAGTTTCTTGCTGTACAATTTCAAAGTGATTTTCAGCTTCAATAATAGCTGGTTTTACATAGCATCCAGATTCATATCCTTCACCTTCTAAAACTCCACCGTCAACTAATACTTTTCCACCTTCAGCTTTAGCTTTTTCAATAGCAGCTAAATAAGTATTTACAGCATCTTTATCGATTAACGGACCAATATGATTTTTTTCATCTAAAGGATTTCCAATTGTTAATTGCCCATAAGCACCAACAATTGCATCTCTTACTTTATCGTAAACAGATTCGTGAATAATTAAACGACGAGTAGAAGTACAACGTTGTCCACAAGTACCAACAGCACCAAATACAGCACCAGGAACTACTACTTTTAAATCAGCAGTTGGTGTAATAATAATTGCATTGTTACCACCTAATTCTAATAAAGATTTACCAAAACGTTCAGCAACTGTTGCTCCAACAATTCTTCCCATACGAGTAGAACCAGTAGCAGATACTAAAGGAATACGAGTGTCTGTAGTAATATATTCACCTACTTTATAATCTCCGTTTATGATACAAGAAATACCTTCTGGTAAATCGTTTACTTTTAAAACATCAGCAATAATATTTTGACAAGCTACAGAACATAAAGGCGCTTTTTCAGATCCTTTCCACACACATACATCTCCACAAATCCAAGCTAAAGCTGTGTTCCAAGCCCAAACTGCTACTGGGAAGTTGAATGCAGAAATAATACCAACAACACCAATTGGGTGCCACTGTTCTCTCATTACGTGTCCTGGTCTTTCAGATGGAATTACTTGTCCGTTTAACTGACGAGATAAACCAACAGCAAAATCACAGATATCAATCATTTCTTGAACTTCACCTAAACCTTCTTGGTAAGATTTACCCATTTCGTAAGAAACTAACTTACCTAATGGTTCTTTAAGTTCTCTTAATTTATTTCCAAACTGACGAACAATTTCTCCTCTTTGTGGAGCTGGCATTGTTCTAAAAGATTTAAAAGCAGTTGTAGCTGCTTCCATTACTTTTTCATAATCTTCTCTAGTCGTTGTTTTTACTTTACCGATTAATTTACCATCTACTGGTGAATATGATTCGATAATTTCACCGCTAGAAAAATTGTTTGAACCTGTTGAAGTTCCATCATTTATATCGCTTAACCCTAACTGAGCTAATGCTTTATCCATTCCAAAATCTACCATTTTGTATTGTAATTTTAGTTGTTTAAAATAAAATGCAAAACTAATGATTATTTTACACTTATATAAATTTAACAAAAAATAAGGTTTTTGTTTAGATTTAAACAAAAACCTTACTATAAGTTTTATAAGAAATGTTTAAAGTATAGAGTTATTAATATGAAATAACCATATTACTGAATACATCTGATCCATCTCCAACAATATTTGATGAATTTACAGTCTTGTAAACTACACTTTGTGTATCTAAATTTATTCTAACAAAATTAGGGTCTGTATTATTTTCAAATAAAATATATTCGTTTTTTTGTGAATGATAAACTGAACCTGCTATACTACCTGATATTGAAAAACTTTTAACATCTGTTAAACTACCTGTTTCAATATCTAACTTAACTAACTTCTCTTTTGATTTATAATGGATGTATGTATCTCCATTTTTATCTACTATCATATCACTGAATACATCTGATCCATTCCCAACAATATTTGATGAATTTACAGTCTTGTAAACTATACTTTGCGTATCTAAATTTATTCTAACAAAATTAGGATCTGTATTATTTTCAAATAAAATATATTCGTTTTTTTGTGGATGATAAGCTGAACCTCCTATACTACCTGATATTGAAAAACTTTTAATATCTGTTAAATTACCTGTTTCTATATCTAAGTTAACAAGTTTTCCTTTTGATTTATAATAGAGGTATAAATCTTCCTTTTTTTCAATTGTTATACTTCCTATAATTTTAGTTTTATTTTTATAAGTTAAAGAAATGCTTCCACTAACGGCATCAGTAGGTATTTTTACAGAGATATTATTTGTACTGATAGCTGTAACGTTTACATCTATATTAACAGGAAAAGTTATTTTATAAGTCTGTCCTACTAAAAAATTATCAGCAGAAATAATTAATTCATCTCCTTGACTAAAGACTTTGTTTGGTATTTTAACATTTTTTACTGTAGCATCATCTTCATTAGTTAATTCTATACTTGAATCTGAACAAGAAAATATTAAAATAGTTAAAATAAATAATGACATAATTTTTTTCATAGTTGTTGTTTTTAATGTTTGACTAACAAATATATTTTTTAATAAATTAAAAACTAATTTGTTTCAATAAAAACTTACTAAATACTCTTATTTTTGTCCACAACTTATTATGGAGGACACTATTTTTAACATACAAACAGAAAAAGATTTTACAAAAACAGCTTTAAACGTTTTTAAACATCAATTTAAAAATAATAAAGTATATCGCTCGTTTTGTGATTTATTGTATGTTCACCCTTCTGATGTTAAAACAATTCAGCAAATTCCATTTTTACCTATTCAGTTTTTTAAAACTCGTGAAATACTTTCATCAACAGATAAAGTTGAAGAAATATTTTCAAGTTCTGGTACTACAGGAAGTGTTACAAGTAAGCATTTAGTTACTGATTTAAATTGGTATGAAACTAGTTACTTAAAAGGTTTTAAACATTTTTACGGTAATATTGAAGATTATGTTGTTCTTGCTTTGTTACCCAATTATTTAGAACGTAAAGGTTCTTCTTTGATTTACATGGTTGATGATTTAATTAAAAAATCTAAACAACCTGAAAGTGGTTTTTATCTCAATAATTTAGCTGAACTTGCCGAAAAACTATTAAAATTAGACCAAAGAGGTCAAAAAGTGTTATTAATTGGAGTTTCTTTTGCTTTGTTAGATTTAGTTGAGCAATATAAATTCAACCTAAAAAACACCATTATTATGGAAACCGGTGGTATGAAAGGTAGAAGAAAAGAACTTATTCGTAGCGAACTACATAAAATTTTGGGTAATGGGTTTGGTGTTACCGAAATTCATTCAGAATATGGTATGACCGAACTATTAAGTCAAGGATATTCTAACGGAAATGGTATTTTTAATTGCCCTCCTTGGATGCGAGTTTTGACTCGCGATACCGAAGATGCACTAACTATTCAACCTTCAGGTAAATCTGGTGGAATTAATGTTATTGATCTAGCAAACTACAATTCTTGTTCTTTTATTGCTACTCAAGATTTAGGGAAAGTATATGCCGATAATAGTTTCGAAATTATTGGTCGTTTCGATAATTCTGATATTCGAGGTTGTAATTTAATGGTTTTATAAAAAACAAACCGACTGGTCTGTTTTTATTTTTTTCTCTATATTTGAGAAATTTATAACCATAATGGCTAAACAAGGTAGAGAAAAAATAATAACAACTGCTTTTACTTTATTCTTAAATAAAGGATATCAAAAAACTAGTTTAAATGATATTATTATTGCTACCAATTCTTCTAAAGGAGCTATTTATCATCATTTTAAAAATAAACATGCTATTTATTTAGCAGCTTTAGATGAGTACTTTTTTAAATTATATGAAAATTTAATTATTGATGATTCAACACTTCCTTTATCAGAAAGAGTTAAAAATAGGTATTCTTTTTTTGTTGATTTAATTGATTTTGTTGAACAATTTGGTAAAGGAATTCTTTTTCCTATTAGACGTTATTTTCTGTTTCAATTAGAGAGCGAAGAAGATGCTATTGTTAGAGCAAAAACTATTAAAACACTACAAGATTATCATCAAGAAATAGAAAATATTATTAACAATGCTGTAATTAATAAAGAAATACAAATAGCTATTTCTTCTAAAGTAATTGCTGAGCAGTTAATGGGTATGATAGAAGGTATTGCTATTCATCATTCTACTTTAGAAAAAAATAGTAAATCGTTTTTATTACAAAAATTTGATGAAGTTATATTACCATTTATCAATTTAATAACAAATAAGTAGCATGAAAAATTGGGCTGAAAATGTAGAATGGAATCCATCAGAAATTGGATACCCAACATCAGAAGAAGAAATTAAACAGTTTGTATTAAACGCTATTAATTCTAATAAAAAAATACGTGTTATTGGTTCTGGTCATTCGTTTACTTCATTATGTAGTACAAATCATATTTTAATAAGTTTAGATAAATATCAAGGGAAAATAGCTATAAATAAAGAAAAAAATCAAGCTACTGTAAAAGGAGGAACAAAATTATCGTTACTGGGAGAATTGCTATTTAAAGAAGGTCTTGCTATGGAAAACATGGGCGATATAAACGTTCAATCTTTAGCAGGAGCTATAAGTACAGGAACACACGGAACTGGTGTTGGTTTAAAATCAATTAGCAATCAAGTTATTGCTTTAAAATTCATTAATGGGAAAGGGGATATTATTGAATGTTCAGAAACTAAAAATACTGAATTATTTAAAGCTGCTCAAGTTTCATTAGGGTGTTTAGGTATTATTACTGAAATTACTCTACAGTGTGTTCCAGCTTATAAACTAAAACTTCAAAATAGAAAAGAAAATATAAATGATGTTTTAGCAACATTAAAAGAAAGAAACTCTAATAATAGAAATTTTGAATATTATTGGATTCCTTATACAAATACAGCATGGACAAAAACATCAAACATTGTAAAAGATTCTGAACCTGATAAAATCAACTTTTTTAATTATTGGACAGAATATGTTTTAGAAAACTATGTCTTTAAAGTTTTTTGTGAATATGCTAAATTATTTCCTTCTCAAAACAAAACAGTAGCTAATATAACTGCTGCTAGTATTAGTAATATTAAAAAAATATTTTACAGCCATAAAATATATGCAACTCAACGTTTAGTTAAATTTAATGAAATGGAATATAATGTTCCTGCTGATGCTTTTAAAGATGTGTTTAAGGATGTTAAAAAAATAGTGAATTCAAAAAAATTTAATATTCATTTTCCTATTGAAAATCGTTGGGTTAAAGGAGATGACGTATATATGAGTCCTGCTTACAATAGAGATTCTGCTTATTTAGCATGTCATGTATATAATAAAAAAGATAGTAAAGCTTATTTTGCTGCTTTAGAAGAAGTTTTTAAAGCCTATAATGGGCGACCTCATTGGGGTAAAATGAATACTTTTACAACACAAGATGTTATAAATTCCTATCCAAAATTTGAAAATTTCATGAGGTTTAGAAAAGAACATGATCCACAAAATATATTTGTAAATCAATACATTAAAACTTTATTCAGTATTTAAAATGGATACTTATTTTAAAAATCTAAATACAGCACTTAAAAATTATCAAAGAGCAATTCCATGTTTATTGGTTGATTTAGATCTTTTAGATAGTAACATTAGTAAAGTACAAGAAAACTTAAAAACAGATACAAGTCTTAGAATTGTAGTAAAATCATTACCATCAGTAGAATTAATAAATTATATTTTACAAAAAACAAATACAAATAAGTTGATGGTTTTTCATCAACCTTTTTTAACTGATTTAGTTTCACGATTAGACGCTAATAAAGATATTTTATTAGGTAAACCAATGCCTATAAAAACTGCTGAATATTTTTATAAAAACCTACCTCAACAAAACAATAGATTTAATTCGTTTAAACAAATTCAATGGTTGGTAGATACTGAAAAACGTATTGAAGAATACATTGATTTAGCTAAAAAAATCAATAAAAAAATCCGTTTGAATATTGAAATTGATGTTGGACTACATCGTGGAGGTTTTTCTACTTTAAATAGTTTAAAAAATGGTTTAAGACTTATTAAAGCAAATAAAAGTTTTATTGAATTTTCTGGTTTTATGGGTTATGATCCACATGTTGTAAAACTTCCAAAAATTATTAGATCAGAAAAAAAAGCATTTAGTTTAGCAAATAATTTTTATAAAGAATGTAAAGATTTAGTAATAAATCAATTTCCTTCTTTATGGGATAAAAATTTAACTTTTAATGGGGCTGGAAGTCCTACTTTAAACTTACATAAAACAACAAAATCAACGATAAATGACGTTTCTATTGGTTCTTGTTTTGTAAAACCTACTTCTTTTGATATTCCTTCGTTAAAAGAATATCAACCCGCAACATTTATAGCAACTCCAGTTTTAAAAGAATTTAAAAACACTACTATTCCTGGGCTTGAAAAATTCAAATTTCTTTTTAAACAACAATCTGTGTTTATTTATGGAGGGTTTTGGAAAGCTGATTATTATTATCCACAAAAAGTAAAACAAAATAAATTATTTGGTAATTCTACCAACCAAGCATTATTAAATATTTCAGGTAAAGAATCAATACAAGTTGATGATTTTATTTTTTTAAGACCGCATCAGAGTGAATTTGTATTTTTGCAATTCGGTGAAATTATTCCAATTAGAAAAGGTAAAATTCAACAACCTTGGCAATTATTTAAAAATAATTAAGTTTATGTAAGGTTTATAAGCTTTACCGACGAACCTTTAAATGTTTATTTATGAAAAAAATATTTACCTTCATTATACTAACAGTATCTACTGTTTTACTTGCCCAAAAAATCGATTATAATGTAACCGATGGATATGTTGCCGAAGGTTTTGATCTAGTATCTTATTTCACGGATAAAAAACCTTCTGAAGGAATAAAAAAACATCAAACAATATATGATGGAACAAAATTTAAATTTTCATCAGAAAAAAACTTAAATCTTTTTAAAGAAAATCCTTTAAAATATATACCTCAATACGGTGGATATTGCGCGTATGCTATCGCAGAAAAGAACAAAAAAATGTATATAGATCCAGAAGTATATGAAATTCGTGATGGAAAGTTATACCTTTTTTATAGTTCTTGGATTGGTAGTAAACTTGGTGATTGGCAAGAAGGAGATGTTAAAAAAAGACAGACTAAAGGAGATAATAATTGGAAAAAATTAAAATATAAAAAATAACAAACAATGAAAAAATTCTGGATTTTATTACTTCTTATTTCAACAACAACTTTTGCCCAAAAATATAATATTAAAAAAGGTGCAGTAGCAACAGGATATGATGTTATTGAATATTTTAATAATAAAGTAGTTAAAGGAAATAAGAATTTTTCAACTAAATATGATGGAGTTACTTTTCGATTTTCTACTCAAGAAAATAAAAATATTTTTGAAAAAGACCCAAAAAAATATACACCTCAATATGGTGGTTATTGCGCTTATGCAATAGGTAAAAAAGGTAAAAGAGTTAGTGTTAATCCACAAACATTTGAAATTAGAGACGGTAAACTTTACTTATTTTATAATTCATGGGGAACCAACACTTTAGAACTTTGGAAAAAAGAAGGTGTTAAAAAATTAAAAAAGCAAGCAGATAAAAACTGGGAAAAAATGAATAGTTAATTTATTTTTTTCCCAGTTTTTATCTGTAATATTATAGGAATTTAAAAAGTAAATAAAAATGGTTGAAAGAAATTTCTTTCAACCATTTTTATTTTATATCCCTCCTGTAGTACCAGGTTCCGTTGTCAACTTTTTATTCCATTTACCCCAAGTCGAACTTAATTTGTATAAATATTTTTGATATTCAGTGTTTTTTGCTTTTGCTCTACCTGCAATATAACCATCTGCTTTTTCAGAAAAACATTTTGTATTTATTGGAGTATTTACTTTACAATAATTTACAAGTCCTTCTACACATGCTAACCCATCTCTATAACCTTCTTTGTAATCTTCTTTACATTCATCAGAAACTTGAGAATAAGAATACATAGACATCAAAGTAAAACTAGCTAATAAAATTTTTTTCATAATTATTTTTTATATTAATATTTTAGGCAATGTAAGTTTTTATCTTTACAAAAATTATAATTATGAACAATTTTTCATTTTTCAATCGAAAAAACATCCAAAAAGAACTACAAACA
>CAZCHR010000073.1:0-12161 GCA_964498665.1 uncultured Tenacibaculum sp.
AATAAACCTGTTTATCAAAATCAAATAAAACAGAAACTAAATGTATAACTCAAATTATTTATTTAACTACCTACTTGCGTACAATTAGCAGGAATTGTATAACCTGCTATCCTCTGGCGGTCTCCTTATATCTTGTATAAGTCCTCTTCCATTTAGATCTTCCCTACGGTGTACTTAAACACTCCTCGTAGCTTTTATATATGTTAAAACTTTAGAATATAGTCGATAGATTTTAAATTGTCGAGACTATAAAGTGAAGTTTTGGTATTTCAAGTTTTCTGAAAACATATTAAATCTGGTGTGACGCAAATAATAATATTTGATGCTTGTCAGTTTTTTTATGACCAAATGTGATGATGTACCTCTGCTTCTGGAAAATAGTATGTTCTTAATGATTGAAAAAACAGCTATTTTATTAGTGTAATGTGGATTATACATGCATATACACTTTTTGGAGGTTGTCTAATTATTTTATTCAAATGATGTACTTAAATTGTTTGATAGAAAATGAATAGATAAGTTTGTTCTGTATTCTTATCTAAGAGTTTATTGCAGAGTACTCAAAAGAGCCATTGTTTTATCTAGTGGTATCAAATAGTATTACTTTTCTGTAAAGAACCCTATTTTGTTAATTGTGCATAGGTAATTAGGCTACTTTTTGGTGTTTATCTCTCTCGCACCAATACTCAGTTTTTAAGGTTGGCATAATTCCATAACAATAATCTTTTATATGTTGAGTTACTTCAGCCTCTAAAACTTGTATGTTGTCTTCAGTTGTAATAATTGAGTCATGTATGGTGTATAAAGGTATATTAGGATGTTTTTCTGAAATATTCTTGCATATATAGTCAAGTACACAGTTAGCTTCAAGGTGCTGTAATAATTTAGGTAAATCTTTTTTATCGTTTTGTTTAAGTAGTTCTAATACATTACAAAAATTAGGATATAAATCTTTAAAAATCAAATAGTCTTTATCTTCCTTCTTAATGTTTTCTTGATTATTCTTGTATAGGAAAAATAATACTAAACGTTTTATAACATCTCTTTTACTTTCAAACTCATACATTGGTTGGGTTTTTGTGTCTTTGCAATAAAAGCGTCTTTTGTATATTTCCTTACCGTCCTTATCAACGGTTTCTTGAAGTTTAAAATACTCCACTAAATTGTCATAAAAAGTACCCTCTAGTATATCGTATTTAATTTTACCATATTCCTCTTGAAAGCCTTTAGAATTAAGAGATGCAGACAAAGTCTCGAACATAGTACCACAAACACCATACTTCTTTATCATATCACTTACTACATTATTCCTTTCCTCAATCTCCCTATTACCTATCATTTCTAATAATACAATCAGAAAAAATGGCTGTGAATTTTTTATATCAATACTAGCTAAGATTTTTCCATTGTATGAAACGTACTTTCTGTAAAATTTAGGCATGTTTTCTAAATTGGTGTGTAACCTATTATCACTAAATGAGTTTCTAATTGCCCAAAATTCTTGAAAATATAAGTTTTTAAGTGATCTCAAATAATTTTCTGCCTTTTTTAAAGTAACACGTTTTTTTGAAGAAGTGTGCTTTAATTTTTGTTGTATTTCGAGTATTGCAGCGTCAGCATCAATTGTTAGGTTAGTATTAAACCATTTTGTAAGATATTCAGATTTTTTACAAAGATTCTTCTCTTTTAGTCCCATTTTTTCGTATTGGGATTTCAGAATCTCTAATTCAAAAATATGAAAAGTAAGATTTTTTAATTCTTTTAGGTTGTATCTATAGGATTTAGAGAAACTTTTACCTTTTGCATTTGAATACTTATTGTTTCTTTCAATTATTCCATTATCAACAAAATAATCGAAGTACTTTTTGTAATTATATTTTACTTTTTCTAATTTTTTTGCTTGAAGGTTTACATATCCTCCCATATAGATTTTATCTTTTTTATACGATGGGACAGAACTAATTAAGCTTAAATAATACAATGCAATATTTTCATTTAAATTGAAATTAGGAGGATTGTTAGATAAGCAGTCTTGTAATTTCATATACACTTCTTTAGGTAAAATAATTCTCCAATTCATTTTTTTAGAATATAAACTCTTATATGCTTTTTTAAACACTCTATTTTTGGTTTTAATTTTTCTTAGTATCTCTCTCATTTTCTTAGTCATTTAATTCGTTAAATTTTTCGATAGCTTCTTCAATTGTAGTGTATGTCCAAGCCCAAACTCCAAATGCTTTGGGTGTGGGGAAACAGTGACGGATAGAATTAACACGACACGTTTTTTTAAATACTTCATAATAAATGGTGTGCCCAGTGTTTACTTTATATAAATATGCCTTATTTGATTGATTGTATTGAGTAAATGTGAAGCCTTTTATCTCTCCTTTTCCGACTAAAATTGTATTTAAATTTTTCATTTTTTTCATTTAAAAAAAAGCAAAGTGACTCCTTAGTAACATAGAGATGTTACTTTACTTTTTTGATTATTAAATTGTTATGTTGATGCTGCTAAAGAATAAATAGCAGCGAAATTATAAGCCTGTAAAAAGACTAGGTTGTTAATATTGAAGACTTATAAACTTCACTAAATATTAGTGAAATTTATATCAATATCATCTTTATAGAACCTTTTGGTTTTTGTCATCCATTTTAAGATTTCACCACGTTTAAAATATAGTTTTCCTTTTTCAGAATAAGAATAACAAGGTATTTTACCTTCTGAGTTTAACTTGTAGATGTAACTTTTCTTTAATGAAGTAAACTCTGCTACTTCATCTACATTTAGAATTTCTTTTTGTTGCTTATCAAATTTATCTATAAGATTTAACAATAAATTTTTTATATTATTTATGTCTTTGTGCATTATAATTTGCTTTTATATTATTTTAAAAAAAAAGTGTATTGTTCGAACTAATACTGTGCAAATTTCTAATTTTTTTAAATCTCCTTAAAAGCAGTTTTTTCCGATAATCGGAAGTATTATGACATAAATATATTATTGAAGTTGTTTTGCCTTTCCAATTTATAGGATTTGTTTATTGAGCGTAAGTTTCTTTGATCTAGAAAATGTTCATTTTGTTTTGAAGTGATATAGTTATTGTCAAACAACCAATTTATATAGTCTTTATGACTTTTTTTGTGTATTAATTTTTCACGTAAAAGCCTTTGAAATAAATAGCTAAAATCTACATAGGGTTCTAAAATATGTTTTGAACAATATTCAGCAAAATTAATAAAGGTATTAGAGTCTTTAAATATGTCAGGGAAGGGATTAGGAGGGATGGAGGTTTCATTTTTATCTTTATTAGAGTCTATATCTACGGTATTGGAAAGTAATTGACTAAATTCAGAAGCGATTTTTTCTAATATCTTTTTATTGAAAATTAAATGTATTTCAATTATTTTCTTTTGTGCTTCATTAAGTGGAGTGCAGGTTATTTCTCCCCACCCTTTTTTTAAATTGTTTAGAAAAGTAGAACTGTTGTTTATTTCATTGATTAATTTTCTCAGGCGCAATTCTTTTGATTTGTCACCAGATGTTTCGTCTACCCATCGGTTAATCTTGTTAAAAAAAGGAGTTATTTCTATATCCTTATAAAAACCTTCAATAAAACCTAATAAAGGTTTTAAGTCAAAATCTTCATAATTTAATGTGCTACAGTATTCAAATCCGCAACCATTTTTATCTATAATTTTTACTCCTTTATATTCTAGATATTCGTCATTAGTAATATTTTTTTCTGATATTTCAACTTGGTTGGTTCTTTTATTACCCTCAAATTTGAAGTCTTTATATCTAACAAACGAGGTTCTTTTCATAAAATCTCTAATTTCATAAAAATTAAAGTCATCTTTATTCAGAAGTGGTTTTGTGTTTAGAATAAATTCATCAATATCAAAAATATCTAAGAAAATATATTTTTTAATTAATTCTGAATTAAGAAAGTCCGTAGTTGTCATAAAATTTATGATAATTTATAAAAAAGAAAGGAAAATAGAGTGCATGCACCTTTAAATCCGTAAAATTTACAAATTTTTAGGATTCCTTAAAAGTATTTTTTTTATTCTAAATCCAATCTATGCGCACGTATATGGTTTTTGTAGGGTAGGTATGTTTCTTGAAAAATAGAATTTTTACTATAAAAAAGCTAAATATGGTGTGTTTTGGTCAGAATGCTCTTAAAGTTAAGAAAAAATGTTTTTTAATTATTTTTTGTGGAGCTTTTATGGATAGTGTTTTTGAGGGTTTTGTCTAGGAAAATAAAGGGTTTAAGGTTTTTTTGTAGGAGTTTTGGTTATATGTGTTTTTTGTCGGTTTTTACTTATTAAAATCACTAGAGAAAAAGTGAGAGAAAGGACTGTGCCGGTATCTTAAAAAAAAGCTTTAAACTTTTGGTATACCCCCTATGTTTTAATTTTGAAGTTTTGAAATCAGACTATTATGGGAAATAAAATACTTTATGAGAAAAAATGAAATATAGAGAAAGTTTGTGGTAGGTTAATTAGTTTCGTTCTTTTGACTACTTTATATTATTTAGCTTGACCTAGAACTTGACCTAAAACAAAAAAGCACCTACAAATAATATGTAAGTGCTTGAATTTAAGAGTGGTCCCACGAGGACTCGAACCTCGGACCACCTGATTATGAGTCTGTAACTAATTTATTTCCTTTTGTTTCTTTTTCTTGTAAATAATTAATTTTGAGTGGTTTTTAAAAATTTGATTTTGCATATAGTTACTTTTTATTTCTTTTTTCTGATAAAATGTTTGACCTATGTTTGACCCAGAATGAATCATTACAATGATTTCTTCTTCAAAGCTATCCCTGTATTTCCATCTTTTTTAACAAGTAATTCTAAAACTATATTTGAATCTAAATGACAGGTAGCTCTGTAAGCTACAAAAAGGTCTATTATCATTTTGTTATTAGATGGTAATTTTTTATTTATTTGCTTTAATAAGTATTCAAAATGATTTCCTTGAAACCTGTAGTAAACAGCACTCAAAATATCAGCATTAAATAGTAACAAGATTCCTCTGGAAATAGGTAAATTAAAAAGTGTTTTAAAATCATCCTTTTCATATAGGTATATTTCATAGCAAATTTCATTTATTGTTTTCTCTCCTAATGATTTTAATACAAACTCATAGTCTTCATATTGCTCACCAATAGAAAATCGGAATAGTTTTAAAAGTTTCTTTTTGCTTCTAAAAACACCTATAACTAAAAAAAGCCACCTAATTAGATGGCTTGTAAAATTCCTAAAAATCATTTTATTTATTAATATTATTTATTTTGAATGTGAGTAATGAATCTCCAAAATCTGATTTTTGAACTTCTGTATTAGTCATTATTAAAATACCATTTTCTTTTATTTTATCTATAACATAAAAATTACCATATGTTTTTTCTTTCATCAATTTAGTACTGCTATCTATATCTTTTAGATATTCAAACTCCATAAATGTTAGACCCTTTCCTTTATAATTGTATGCTATAGTATATGATTTGTAAAAGCTATTAAATATTATAAATTCAACTTTTCCAATTGGTTTATTAAAAATTTCTTCTTTAGTTTTCTTGTCATTACTAATCATATATAAATCTCCATTAGAATACTTAATTTCATTTGAGTTTTGAGAAAAAGATTTTAATGAAAAAATAAGAAGTGCAACTATATAAAAATATTTCATGGTCATTTTAATTTAGAAATTTTCACAATTATAACTTGATAGAGAGGATGTAAATTCACTCATTCCTTTACCAATTTTTCCTTTATCTAAAACAAGTGCTACTACTTCTCCATTACACTTAGCAAATATTTTGTACCTAAATGATGGTGTTGGTGAAGAATCTATAATTTCAGCAGATATTATACTTGCATCCTCTTTTGTAAAATCTACAGAAATAGATGATGAATTTGTAACACTAAAAGTTTCTAAAATATCCTCACTATTTATTTTTAAGTGAATTTTTATTTCTTGAAGTTCTTCTGAAGCATTTAACTCTAAAGTGTATGTGTTTAAATTGGCTGTTTCTTCATCGGTATTACTATTATCATCAGAACAAGATGATAATGTAAAAAACGCTATTAGTATTAAAAAAAATTGTTTCATTGTTTTGATTGTTTGTAATGAGCATCAAGATTAGCTTGATTTTCTTCGTTTAAATAATTTTCTAATTCAGAGTAATAGTAATCTCTCCCTTCTGAGAACATATTTTGATGTATCTCTTTAAAATTGTCATTTCTAAATCCATTGCTTAACCATCCCATTTTAAGTGAATCAAAAAGGTAATTAGCAGTTGAGATTCCTTTCAATCTTATGCAATCTTTTATCAGGTCAACAAATGTTGGGTACTTACTGTATTGTTTAAAATACTCATCAACAAGCTGTTTTACTATGTGTTTTTCTTTAGTGTTAACCATATATACAAAACTCTATTTTATCATTTATGATAACTAGTCAAATATAATAAACTTCATCTTTGTATTTATCATAAAAGATAACTTAATAATTAAGTATGACAGATAAAGATGATTTACAAAGAGCTATTGGTAAGCGAATTAAAACATTAAGAGAGTCAAAGAATATAGCTCAACAAGATTTAGCAGCTGCTTGTAATTTTGAAAAATCTAACATGGCAAGATTAGAAGCAGGAAATACAAATCCTACTATTTATACCCTTAAAAAGATTGCCGAGAATTTAGAAATTGAATTAACAGACTTGGTTAAGGGTTTATAAAATCGCTATTAATACCTATCCTTAAAATATTTTCCGTTTTAAATTAACCTTTAAATCATAGGTGTTTAAATAAGTTCACAAATACATCTACTTAGTGTTCATTTAAACCTGTAGTGAAAGGAATGATTAAGCAAAGTTTCATTTTATGCAGGTACTACATAATCCCTTTTGTCATTAAAACTGTAAAATCCATTTTTTGTAATAATTAAGTGGTCTAATACAGCTATATCCAAATATTCTCCTGCTTTTTTAAGTTTCTGTGTAATCGTTTTATCTGCTTCACTTGGCTTTAAGTTTCCACTTGGATGATTATGCGCTAAGATGATACCTTTAGCATTGCATTTTAATGCTACAGAAAACACCAATTTAGCATCTACATTTACACCAGAACTTCCTCCTTTGGCTAATGGATAAATTCCTAAAACTTGATTGCTGTTATTAAGTAAGAGTACTTTAAATTCTTCTTGTAATTCAATAAGGTGTTTATTCCAACAAGCTAATAGTAAATTATAAGACATTTTACTATTAGTTATTTTAAAACGTTTCTTGTTATTGTTGGCATAAGAAACTTTGATTTCTGCTATTTCCATAAGATTATTAAAATTTAAAAAGGCATCACTTTAGTAGTAATGCCTTGTTGTAGGATTTGTTAAGAAGCATATTGTAAAGCTCCATTTTGACTGAACTGCTCTACATTTGGTTGAAGAGTTTCAGCCTGTAAAGAAGTATTTTCTACTACAGGTTCTTTAACATCTTCAGGCACATAAGTCCATCTATGATGCATTATAATTTCCTCTCCTGTTTCTTTAACAATGTACTCATAAGGTCCACATTCTTCTTTGATAATGCTACCTTGCATTTCAGTACCTGTTATGGCAATACAAGTTTGTTCATCAAATGTTGAAGGGATATAAGCCTTTTTTGCAGTTGCATAAAAGTTGCCAGTAGATTTTGACCTAATCAATTCTACTCCACCTTGAAGTTCCAGAACATAGAATAGTTCCCCATCTTCTTTTTGTCTTTGTTTGTAGCCAATAATTCTTACCATTTTAAAAGTTTTTGAGTTGTACAATACCACCAAGAAAAACAATGCTTCTACCATAAAAAACTACAACTATCACCTTGAGTTTTTACTGGCTGGAAAAAATTGATTTCTATATAAAAGTGGTGGGGGAATCTTCATTCCTAAAGATATGTGGGGGTGTGAATGATGGTAGATTATGCTTATGTATCTGATATTCAAAAAAATATTTTACAAAAATTTTTCTTACAAAAGCAATTAAGCTATATTTGACAATATATGACAAGTGTAAATTATGCAAGTTTCAAGTTTAGGAAGTCTAATTCGGAATAAGAGAGAAGAAAAAAAATTATTGATGAGAGAATTAGCATCAAAAATTGATGTTGACACTTCAATGATAAGTAAAATAGAAAATGGATATAGAAGTCCTACCTAAAGAACAATTGGATAAAATAGCTTCTGTGTTGAATATAAATAATGAACAGTTAATAAATATTTGGTTTGCAGAAAGAATCTATAATGACCTTAAAGAGCAATCTAATTCATTAGATATTTTAAAAATAGTAGAAGAAAGAATTAAAGAAAAAAATACTAATGACTAAAATTCTTAACTGGTTAAAATATTATAGAGCTTCATTGATAGATGGTAGTAGAGGAGAAAAGAATAATATATTTCCTAATCCACTTCAAAGAAACAATAACTCATTAGATTATATTTCTGAAAACGAAATGGCAACAATTTGGGATGACCAAAAAGTTGTGAAATTTAATTTTAAACCTATCCCTGTATCTAATGCTTATGATGATGACTTTAATGAAGATGATAGTTTAAGCAATATTGATTTTGAAGCACCTGAAAAAGTAACTGTTGAAGATGACGAATTAACAGAAATAAATAAAATTGAAATAGCTCCTGTATCTATAACTACAGTTGTAGAGCATGGTTATAGAACAGGAGATACTAAGTTACACTATCCTTTTTGGATTCCTGCTTATGTTACTAAGTCAGGAAAATTATATCCTCCAAAAGAAGGTGAAACCCCCTTATTTATAAGAAACTATTTAGAGCCAAATCCAAGAGATTTACCAACTATTGCTCTAATGGAAGTTTTAGACAAAAAGCTAAAAAATAGAGATTTTAATACTTTAAATTGGTCTAGTTACTGGAAGGATTGTGAACACTTTTTTAAGGAAGTAAGCGGTAAATATTTTAAAGATTATAAAGATTCAGAATACCATCACTTCAGTATTTGTAAACTAGAAGAAAGTAACACTACGAGAAATATCTTAAATCTATATAATGACTTAGTTTTTGATAAAGATGCTAAGAAGCAAAGGTATCCAGTACTTGAAAAAGTTTTAGAGATTAAAGAAGAACCTAAAAATCATAGTTTAAGTGCTATTGAAATATTCCTGAACTCTAATCATTTTGGGCAAATGAATGGAGAGTTTCCCCTTTCTTTATCTCAAAGAATTGCCTTTGCTCAATTTACATCAAAACATAATAAAAAAGCATTTGCTATTAATGGTCCTCCAGGAACAGGTAAGACTACTATATTGCAAAGTGTTATAGCTAATACAATTAGTTTGGCTGTTTTAAAAAAGGAGAATGCTCCTTTAATGGTAGGTTGTTCTACTAATAACCAAGCTATCACAAATATATTAGATAGTATGAAGTTAAAGGAAACTTCTAATACCCTATCTAATAGATGGCTTCCTGATGTAAATTCATTGGGATTGTATTTAGCAGCTTCATCAAAAGGAAAAGATGCATCTAAAGAATATCAGATAGCAACTACCAATTTTTTAAATGATGGTTTTGTTAGAAAGTTAGATGATAAAGCCAAAATTTTAGATTATGAAGACTTCTTTAAATCAAAATTTCAAACTCATTTTCAGGTTCAGAAAATAGATGAAGATTTTAATATCCTCGATTATTTATTCAAAGTTATTACAACTACTAAATCACAGGTTAATAAAATAGCTAAGATTGCTTTAAGAAAGTTTGAAACAACTGAAATTTTAAAACAAAATGGCTACAAAAATTACAAAGAGCTAGTAGCAAAATTAAAAGAAGTAAGTACTTCAATTCAAAAAAATAAAGAGAAACAGAAGCAATTAAAACAGACACAAAATAATCTTTCAGAAAAAAATAAAACGATCCCATTCTATGTAAAGTTACTCCCATTTAATAAGTTTAGAACAATAAGAGAAAGTACTTATAAATTAGTTGTTCAGCCATTTTACAAAGAGTTTCCAGATAATTTTAAATGGTACAAATATGGAGTGATAAATGCTGAAATTGAAGGACTTTTATTTAAAATAATCAATGAAGAACAAGAATTAAATCAATTACTTTCCGAATTATCAGAGGTAAAAAAAGATGTAGATTTTAGAAATGAAGAACACCAAAAATTTGTGAGTAGCTGGTTAAATAACTATGAAGAAAAGTGGAATAGTTTAATTAAAAACACTAAAGAAGAATATAACAATTTAGAGGTACTAGAAGATACTGCTGTTAAATTAGATATTTCTTATAGAAATGAATTGTTTTGGTGTTGTGTACACTATAGAGAATGGGAATACATTCAAGAATTAAAACAAACAGAAGCAGAAAATAAAGAAAGAGGGAAAAGTCCTTATGTTGCTAAATTAAAACGATTAGCAAAAGTTACACCACTCTTTATTTCAACATTTCACACCTTACCTAAATTTAGCACTTACTATAAATACCCAGATGGTAATCGGTTTTATAAAGAATTATTTGATTTAATGATTGTTGATGAAGCAGGTCAAGTATCTCCTGAAGTGGCTGCTCCATCACTAACATTTGCAAAAAAAAATACTTGCCGTTGGTGATGTTTATCAAATTGAACCAGTTTGGGGAGTTGTAAAAGGAGTTGATTATGTAAATACAGAAAAACATAATATAATAAATGATGAAAAAGATTTTGAAACTATTGATACTTTAGGTTTTACGGCATCTAATGGAAACTTAATGAAAATGATTAAAAAGGCTACTCCATTTTCGTTTACTCATAGTAATGGAGAATCAGAAAAGGGAGCTTATTTATTAGAACATAGAAGATGCTTAAATCCTATTATAGGATACTCAAAGGATAATGTTTATAAAGGTTCTTTAAAACTAATGGTTGGTAACAACCATGACAAAAATCATGATTTACCTCCTTTAGGATATATACATGTAGATGGCAGTTCTGAAAAACATAATGGTAGTAGTAGGAAAAACATAAAAGAAGCTACTGCCATTGTTCAATGGGTAATAAATAATAAAGATGAATTAGAAAAAGCCTACAATAAACCTGTAAGTGAGATATTAGCTATTATTACTCCTTTTTCTGCACAGAAAATAATAATAAAGCAGCTCTTAAGTAAATACCTAGATAAAAGCACTATAGATAATTTAATTACAGGTACAGTACATGCTTTACAAGGGGCAGAAAGACCAATAATTTTATTTTCTACTGTGCATGATACAAAAGACAAAATGTTGTTTTTTAATTATCAAGGAAAATTCAATATGCTAAATGTGGCTTTAACTAGAGCTAAACATTCTTTCATTGTTATTGGTAATATGGCTATTTTAAATCCTAATGATAGTTCTCCATCAGGGAGATTAGGAGCTACACTATTTTCAAAAGAAGACTACGCATTAAGTGATACTTTTATTTATGATTCTGAAATAGTATTTAAGTCCAATACAATTAATAGAATAGACACCTTAGAACAACATAGAAAATCACTTGAAAAATGTTTTAAAGTAGCTCAAAAAGAGTTAATTGTGTTTTCTCCATTTATATCCATAAAAGCTATTGAAGAAGATAACATTATAACCTTGATAAATGAAACTACTGCTAGAGGTGTTAAAGTTACCATACTTACTGACAAGTATCTTGATAAAGTTAGAAACAAACTAAAGGAAAATAGTGAATTAGGCAGGAAAGCTATAGCAGCTACAAAAGCAAATTTAATAGAAGTTAATGGTATCCATAATAAAACCATTTGTGTAGATGATAGAATTATAATTGAAGGTTCTTTTAACTGGCTTTCTGCTACAAGAGATATTAATAGCACTTACCATAGAAAGGAAACTTCTGTTATTATTCAAGGAACTAAAATAAAAGAAGATATAGAAAGAATTAAAAAGAATTTTAAAGTATAATCATAACATGGAAAATAGAGGTTCTGTATGGAGAAAGTGGGATTTACACATTCACTCACCAGCTTCAATAAAACAACAATATACCAATACAGAAGAAGGTTGGGAAAAATTTATTAATGCTTTAGAAAATTTGCCAGAAGAGGTCAAAGTTATAGGTATTACAGACTACTATTTTATTGATGGATATGAGAAAGTGATGGATTATAAAA
>CAZCHR010000074.1:0-12070 GCA_964498665.1 uncultured Tenacibaculum sp.
GTGTTGTAAAAAAGTTTCTGAATGGTTAAAATTAGATTATAAACGGTTATTTATTAGACATAAAAAAATCCCGAGTTTAAAACTCGGGATTTTTTATTTATTGTTTTTCCTTCTTATGATCATTTTGTACTTCCTCATCTCTATATTTACAACAACCATGTAAATTATCATAAACTTCTTTAGGAGCCTTAAAAACATCCGTATCATGACCTATATTTGCTATATTCTGCTTCACACTAGCTGCATCTGTTTTGCGTTCATCAATAATTAAATTTAACTGATGACTTTTTACATTCCATATTGCATATTTAACTCCTTTAGAGTTTAACGCTGCCTTTTCAATTCTGTTTTTACACATCATACAAACACCATCTACATCAAAAGAAACTTTTGCATTTTTCTTCTTTTTTTGTGCCGACATTGACACACTTAAAAATAATACTGTTATTACTAATAATAATTTTTTCATTTTTAATCTATTTTAAATCTTAATCCTGTATAAAAATTACTTCCAAAAATTGGCGCGTATACTATCGTCGTATCAAAACTTGAGCCAAAAGGATCATCACTTGCCAATATAGGATTTTGTTGTTTATAATTTGTAATATTTTCTGCTCCAGCATATATCTCAAATTTCCTAGAAAACACTTTAGTTATTTGTGTATTTAATAAATTATAGCTGTTTGAATATTTTGGTAACTGGTATTGAATTGGATTTTGAGATGTATTTGGTAATCGCTGCTTACCAATCCAATTATAGGTTACATCAAATTTCCAATGAGCATCGTTTTCTTTTTTACTTGTAGCATAAGAAATATTTGTAAAAAAACGATGTTTAGCCTGAAGTGCTTTTGCTGCATTTCCAGATTTAAAATCGGTGTTTACATCATAATACTTGTATGAAAATCGAGTATTAAAAAAAGGAATAATATTCTGATTCAATTCTATTTGAAAACTGTTTGCTACACTTTTTCCATCTAAATTGTAAAACGATATTTCTTCCGGATTTTCCCAATCAACCACTACTTGATTTTCAAAATTAGTTCGATAAAAATCAACCGTTATATCACCTTTCTTACCAAACAACTTATATCCTTGTAAGAAAGACACTCCGTAATTCCATGCAACTTCTGGATCTAATCCATAGATTTTTCCGCTTACATTATCAATATTAATTTGCCTAGAAGAAGCAAATAATTGTTGATTTTCTGCAAAGATATTAGCACTTCTTTTGCCTCTACCTATCGAAGTTCTAAACACTCCTTTTTCCCAAGGTACATATCTTACGTGTAAACGAGGCGTTAAAAAAGTCCCTAATAAATTATGATCATCAACCCTAACACCAGCTGTTACACTTATATCGTCCGAATTATCATAGGCATATTCAAAAAATGTTCCTACGGATGTTTCATTTCTATTATAATCATTTGCTTGTGGAGTCGTTTTTACCATTTCATCATATTTATCATAGGTAAAACTAAGACCTGTTTTAAATTTATGACGTGTATCTCTAATAATTGAACTAAATAAGAAATTACTGTAAAAACTTTGGTGCTCAATATCGTATTCCCTTAAACCAAAATAAGAATCTTGTTTATGATTACTATAAGCAGCTTGTAATCCCATACTTTGGAATGGTAAATCAGGAAAAACATATCCCAACTTTGTTGATGCTTCGAATCTTTTACTATTAATTTCACTACCCCAAATTGTATTTGAACCTCTGTCTATATCTGGGTTAAAATTAAGTTGACCTACTTGCTTATCATCATCTAAATAATGAAAATTTACGAATCCAACCCATCCTTTTTCAGCATTAGTATATTGCCAGCGATTCATAACATTAATTTGTTTCGCTAAAGGGTTATCTAAAAAATTATCTTTATTCCTATCAAACTTAGCGCCTCTATAATTTCCATGAAGATAAACTCCTGTTTGCCATCTATCATTCACTCTTTCGTTAAGATGAGTATTTAACTCTAACCTTCCTCCTACTGATCCATAAGTGTTTAAAAAGAATTTATTATCTCTTGAAGGTTTTACTAGCTCTGCATTTATTTGTCCCGAAATACTTTCGAATCCATTAATAACACTTCCTGCCCCTTTGGTTATTTGAATACTTTCCACCCATGTACCAGGTGTAAATGTTAAACCGTAAGCTTGAGCTGCCCCTCTAATAGATGGAATGTTTTCTTGAGTAATTAACAAATAAGGACTTGTTAAACCCAACATTTGAATTTGTTTTGTACCTGTTAAGGCATCCGAAAAATTCACATCAATAGATGGATTGGTTTCAAAGCTTTCTGATAAATTACAACATGCCGCTTTTAATAATTCTTCACTATTAATAGTTATTAAATTTTGTGCTTGTAAATACGATTTTTGAGTTGCACTCTTCTTAGCATTTACCGAAACCTCTTTTAATGTATTACTCTCGGTAATAAAATGATGAATCGGTTTTAAATTAGTAATTGTTATGGTGTCTGTTTTATACCCAACAAAGCTAACGACTAATTTTTTATACGTTGATTTATAAGGTATAGTAAACCATCCTTTTTCATTTGTAGTTACACCTATATTAGTATTTAACCAATAGACACTTGCGCCATAAACACCTAAGTTATCTTTTGGGTTATTTTTATCCATAATCATCCCTTTAAAACTTTCTTGTGAAAAGGATATGGATGTTATCAGTATAAATATACTGACCAATAAATTATTTTTCATTTTTATTTATCATATTTTATTTTATAATTCTTAAGTATTAAATAAGAACTATAAAATCATATGATAAAAACTTCGTGAAGCACCTGAATATCTTGAACTAAATCAGGTGGAGAATAATATTGATGTGATATCGTTTGCTTTTCTAAATCTTGAAAAACAAATTGATATGAGTTATAAAAGGCAACCAGTAACTTAACTTGATTGAAGCTAATCTTTTCTGTAGAAACTTTTTGAAATTCATCTTGACCATCAATTTGTTGAACCTCGTCTTTACAGCATTTCTTTTTCTTTGCAAGAGTAGCACATTTATCTACGCCACCATCACTATTACAAGTGTCAGCTTTTCCTAAATAAGAAACATCTACTAAATAATCACCACAATAATGCTTTTCTACCGTAAAAGAAAAGGTAGAAAATAGCACTAAAAATGCTAATATTGATGATAAAAATTTAGTTACAAATTGTTTCATTGACTGCAAAGTTACAAAAAATCAAAAATCTATTTTTTAAAACAATTGTTAAATCTATTTTTGTAAGTTCTAATTCCTTATTTCGAACTAGACACTAAATATTTAACAATGAACTTAGAAACACTAAAAAACAACATAGATAAAATAGCTAATAGCGATTCTTTAAAAGAAGATAAATTACAACAAATATGTGATTATCTAGCATCAGAAATCTCATATTACGATTGGGTAGGATTTTATTTTAAAAATGGTGATAAAGACGAATTAAAGTTAGCACAATTTAATGGCGAACCTACCGATCATAAAATCATACCTTTTGGTAAAGGAATTTGTGGTCAAGTAGCAGTTAGTAATGAAAATTTTGTAGTACAAGATGTTAGCGAACAAGATAATTATATTTCTTGTGGATGGAAAGTTAAATCAGAGATTGTAATCCCGGTTTTTGTTAACGAAGAAAATATTGGACAAATAGACATTGATTCTCATACTGTTAACCCATTTACTACAAATGATGAGATTTTATTGGAATATATTTGTCAAAAAGTAGCTAATTTTATATAATTACCTCACAACTATTTGATTATTAGGTTTTTTTTCTTTAATTTAGGTAAATTTATTAACCCCTACGTAATTCCCCTACATTATGAGCAATAAAGAATATCCTTCTTATGCTGCACTAGGCAATGCAAGTGCACATACAAAAAGCCAACAATCTATTTTCGAAAAATTTACAATGTGGTTTCGTAACTTCTTAGAAAACGCGGAATAACATTATATTTTTATCCATAAAACACCACCAAATCTAATTTAGTTTTGGTGGTGTTTTTATTTAGCAATAAACCAAAGTAATTTATTGTGTAAACTTTACTCTTTTAGTAATTTTGCACGTTTAACAACACAACAACAATGAACAATACAAAAACAATTAAATCTGCATTAATTTCAGTTTTTCATAAAGATGGCTTAGAACCTATAGTGAAAAAATTAAATGACCTTGGTGTTATTATTTATTCAACTGGAGGAACTGAAAAATTCATTAAAGATTTAGGTATAAATGTGGTACCTGTAGAAGATGTAACATCTTACCCTTCAATATTAGGTGGTCGTGTAAAAACATTACACCCTAAAGTTTTTGGAGGTATTTTAAATAGACAAGATCATGATGGTGACGTTGCTGAAATGCAAGAATACAACATACCTCAATTAGATGTAGTAATTGTAGATTTATATCCTTTTGAAAAAACAGTAGCTTCAAAGGCTCCTGAACAAGATATTATCGAAAAAATTGATATTGGTGGAATCTCTTTAATTAGAGCAGCTGCGAAAAACTTTAAAGACACAGTTATTGTTTCTTCTATGAATCAATATGAAGATTTTTTAAATTTAATTTCAGAAAATAACGGAAACACAACCATTTCTGACAGAAAAAAGTTTGCTGCTAAAGCCTTTAATATTTCTTCTCATTACGATACTGCTATTTTTAATTATTTTAATGAAGATGAAGTAGCTTATAAAGCTAGCGAAACTACATCAAAAACATTAAGGTACGGAGAAAACCCACATCAAAAAGGATACTTTTTTGGTGATTTAGATGCTATGTTCGATAAGTTACATGGAAAAGAATTAAGCTACAACAACTTATTAGATGTTGATGCTGCTGTAAATTTAATGAATGAATTTAAAGGAAAAGCTCCAACCTTTGCTATTTTAAAGCACAATAATGCTTGTGGTTTTGCTCAAAGAGAAACAATACACCAAGCTTATGTTGATGCTTTAGCTGGTGACCCAGTTTCTGCTTTTGGTGGGATTTTAATTTCTAATACAAAAATAGATAAAGCTACCGCTGAAGAAATTCATAAATTATTTTGTGAAGTTGTAATTGCTCCTGCATATGATGAAGATGCTTTAGAAATATTAAAAGGCAAGAAAAATAGGGTAATATTAGTTCAAAAAGAAGTTGAATTACCTAAACAAACTGTGCGTACAGCTTTAAACGGAGTATTGGTTCAAGACAAAGATTATATTACTGATAAATTAAACGATTTATCATATCCAACAAACAACAAACCTAGCAAAGACGAAATAGACGATTTGTTATTTGCCTCTAAACTATGTAAAAACACTAAATCGAATACTATTATTTTAGTGAAAAACAAGCAATTACTAGCTGGAGGTACAGGTCAAACTAGTAGAGTTGATGCACTAAAACAAGCTATAGAAAAAGCAAATAGTTTTAATTTCGATTTAAAAGGAGCTGTTATGGCAAGTGATGCATTTTTCCCTTTTCCTGATTGTGTAGAAATTGCTCATAATGCTGGTATTAAAAGTGTAATTCAACCAGGTGGATCTATTAAAGATCAATTAAGTATTGATTTTTGTAACAACAACGAAGTTTCAATGGTTTTTACTGGCACTAGACATTTTAAACATTAATAATTTTAGTTGTAGATATATTACATATTTTTAGCTAAATTTGTAAGATTACACTTAAATTAAAGAAATAATAATAGTATATGGGTTTTTTTGACTTTATGACTGAAGACATTGCGGTAGATTTAGGAACTGCAAACACGTTAATTATACACAATGGTAAAGTTGTTATAGACAATCCATCTATCGTTGCACGTAATAGATTAACCGGTAAAATTATTGCCACTGGTCATGAAGCAAATAGAATGCAAGGAAAAACTCACGAAAACATTAAAACTGTTCGTCCATTAAAAGATGGTGTTATTGCAGATTTTGATGCTTCTGAGCAAATGATTAAAGAATTTGTAAAACAAATTCCTGCAATAAAGAAAAAACTTTTCCCTCCTTCATTACGAATGGTAATTTGTATTCCTTCTGGAATTACTGAAGTTGAAAAACGTGCTGTTATTGATTCTGGACGTCATATGAACGCCAAAGAAATTTATTTAATTTACGAACCAATGGCTGCTGCAATTGGTGTTGGTGTTGATATTATGGAGCCGAAAGGAAACATGATTATTGACATAGGTGGAGGTACTACTGAAATTGCCGTTATCGCTCTTGCTGGTATTGTATGTGATCAATCTGTAAAAGTTGCTGGAGATTTATTTACGAGCGACATTATGTATTACATGCGTACGCAACACAATTTATATGTTGGTGAAACTACAGCTGAAAAAATAAAAATACAAATAGGTTCTGCTACCGAAGATTTAGATACTCCTCCAGAAGATATGATGGTTCAAGGACGTGATCTTTTAAGTGGAAAACCTAAACAAGTACAAGTATCATATCGTGAAATTGCAAAAGCTTTAGACAAGTCTATATTACGTATAGAAGATGCTGTGATGGAAACCCTATCTAAAACCCCACCTGAATTAGCTGCCGATATTTATAATACTGGTATATACTTAGCTGGTGGTGGCTCTATGCTTAGAGGTTTAGACAAACGTCTTTCTAGAAAAACTGATTTACCTGTTTATGTTGCAGAAGATCCTTTACGTGCAGTTGTTCGTGGTACTGGTATTGCATTAAAAAATCTTGAAAAATACAAATCTGTATTAATCAAATAAATTTGAATGATTATATATGCAACAGCTCTTTTATTTCTTTCAGAAGAATAAGTATTTTTTATTTTTTCTTTTTCTTGAGGTTATAGCTGTTGCATTAATCATTAATAATCACTCTTTTCACAGAAGTAAGTTTATAAGCTCTACCAATTATATAACTGGTAGTATATATGAACAAACTTCAGGATTATCAGAATATTTAAATCTTAAAGAAAAAAATTTAAATCTTTCAAAAGAAAACACTTTACTTAAAAACAAATTAGATAAATTATATTCAATTATTGATAACGTAAATGTCACTGTAATTATTGATTCTTTAAATTACAATCAAAATTATAAGTATATAAACGGAAAAATAATTAGTAATAATTACAGCTCCTCTGATAATTTTATTACCATAAATAGAGGAATAAAAAATGGTGTTTCAAATGAAATGGCTGTAATAAACAATAAAGGTGTTATTGGAATAACAGACAACACAGGTAATAAATACGCTAGAGTTCAATCTATCTTAAACGCAAATAGTAAAATAAATGCTAGTTTTAAAAACAGTAATCATTTCGGAACATTAATATGGAATGGAGAAAAATACAACATAGTTCAACTAACTGATATTCCACGTCAAGCTACATTTAAAATCGGTGACACAATTATTACTGGAGGTAGATCAACAATTTTCCCAAAAGGAATTCCAATTGGAACAGTTAGTAAAATGCCTAAAAAATTATCTGCTACTAATACAATAGATGTAAAATTATTTAATGACATGTCTAATCTTGGGCATATTTATATAATTACAAATCTTAATAAAAACGAAATAAAGTCCTTGGAAAATAAAAATGAATAAGACAGTTTATATTATTTTTTTATTTGTTTTCTTCTTGCTTTTGCAAGTAACAATTCTTAACAACATTCTATTTTTAGGATACATAAATCCTTACCTATATATTTCGTTTGTTTTTTTATACCCTTTAAACACTAATCGTTTTCCTTTTTTATCATTAGCTTTTCTATTAGGTTTATGTATCGATGCCTTTTCTAATTCTGGAGGAATTCATGCTTTTTCTATTCTCTACATTGCATATATCAGATTATTTTTTGTTCGAACAATTTTCAAAAAAAACACATCTGACTATTTACTATTCAACTTAAGACTAAAAACTTTTGATAAAGTTTTTAATTACACTGCTATTTTAACAGTTATTCATCATTTTATATTATTTAGTTTAATTAACTTTAGTTTTTTCAATTTTTACAACGTAATTATCAACACACTTTTCTCTAGTATCTTTACATTAGTATTATACTTTTTAGGAAGTTTTATTTTTAGTAAAAAATTATATAAATAATTTATCAAGTTTATTAAACTTAATCAATGAAGAGAAGTTTCTTACTTATTTTTTTAATCTCCCTTGTTGGGATAATTTATATTGGTAGATTATTTCAGCTACAAATTATACGTGGTGGTAATCAAAATCCAACTCAAGGATCTACTGTAAAAATTGAATACGATTATCCTGAAAGAGGATATATATATGACAGAAATGGAAAACTTTTAGTTGCAAATCAATTATCTTATGACGTAATGGTTATTCCAAAAGATGTAGAGCCTCTTGACACTCTTGAGTTTTGTAATCTTTTAAAAATCTCAAAAAAAGACTTTAAAAAACGTTTTAAAAAAGCTGAAAAATTTGCAAGATGGCTACCTTCAAAGTTTCTAAAACAGTTAGCCAAAGAAGATTTTGCTTATCTACAAGAAAAACTCCCTAAATACAAAGGTTTTTATATTCAAAAACGTATTATTAGGAATTATCCTGTAAAATCAGCAGCTAATATCGTTGGATTTATTGCTGAAGTAAATGAATATAAAGCTAGGACCAATGATTATTATGAACAAGGTGAACTTATAGGTAAACTAGGTGTTGAAAAACAATACGAAAATATTCTTAGAGGTATCAAAGGAAAAAAACACTTTAAAAGAAACAACCTTAATAAAATAACCGGCTCATTTAAAAACGGAAAATACGATACACTAGCTGTTCCTGGTAAAGACTTGACACTAACTATTGATAGTAAGTTACAACAGTATGGAGAACTATTAATGAGTGGAAAAAGAGGTGGTATTGTTGCTATCGAACCAAAAACTGGTGAAATTTTAGCACTAGTTACTGCACCTTCATATGATCCTAATTTATTAATAGGAAGAAAACGATCTCCAAACTCTGTTAAATTATTTGGTGACACAATAAACCTACCTACTTTTGATCGCGGGTTACAAGCAATGTATCCTCCAGGATCACCTTTTAAAATCATCAATGGATTAATAGGTCTTCAAGAAGGCGTAATAGATAATAAATTCGGAGTATTTTGTCACAACGGATACAGATACGGTAATAGAAAGAGTGAATTTATGGGATGTCACTGTGGTATATTTAACAGAAAAGTTAGATTAAAAAAAGCTATTGCTGAATCTTGTAATAGTTATTTTTCTACAACCTACAGAAGAATAGTTGACAAATATGAAAATGCTAAAATTGGAATTGAGAACTGGAGTAAACATGCTAAAAGCTTTGGTCTTGGTAATTATTTAGGATACGACCTCCCTTCTGGTCAACCAGGTAGAATCCCTGATTCTATATTTTATAACAAATGGTACAAAAGAGGACTTCGAACAACTTATACTATATCCAACGCTATAGGTCAAGGTGAAGTAGAAACAACACCTATGCAATTAGCAAATATGACTGCCACTATTGCCAACAAAGGATATTTTTACACTCCTCATATAGTAAAAGAAGTAGATAAAAAAGGAATTACTGATTCAACCTATACTACAAAAAGAATAACCTCAATTAACCCCGAACATTTTCCTATAGCTATAGAAGCTATGCATGAAGTATTTACTTATGGTACTGCAAGACATTGGCAAGTTAAAGGAATTGACATTTGTGGTAAGACAGGAACTGCTGAAAATAAAATAAAAATCATTGATGGTAAAAAAGTTCAGGCTCAAGATCATTCTATATTAATTGCATTCGCTCCTAAAGATGACCCTAAAATTGCAATGGCTGTATATATTGAAAATGGAGGATATGGGTCTACCATAGCAGCACCAATAACCAGTTTAATGATTGAAAAATATTTAACAGGAAAAACTAAACGAAAATACATTGAAGAAAGAATGATTAACTTAAATCTTCAGAATGAATACAATAAATTAATCATAAAAAAAGATACTCTTGAGGCAGGAACGAAATAACATATTTGAAGGAATAGATTGGGCTCTTGTTTTACTATACATTTTATTGGTCGGTTTTGGCTGGATGAATATATACGCAGCATCATCAAATGATGAGTCTAGGGAAGTCTTTGATTTATCTTCTAAATACGGAAAACAATTAATTTTTATCGGATTAAGTATACCAGTAATCATTTTTATTCTTTTTTTTAATTCAAAATTCTATGAACAATTTTCAGGAATTCTGTATATACTTTCACTAATTTTATTAGCAGGAGTATTTGTTTTTGGTAAAAAAATAAACGGAGCTACCTCTTGGTACAACTTTGGAGGCACGGGTTTACAACCTTCCGAGTTCTCAAAAGCTTTTACAGCTTTAGCTTTAGCTAAATTAATGAGCGACAGACAGTATAATTTAAAACTCTTTAAAAACCAATTAAAAGCTTTTATTGTGATTTTTTTACCTGCCTTTTTAATTGCATTACAACCAGATATGGGTTCAGTATTAATTTACTTCGCTTTCTTTTTTGTATTAAACAGAGAGGGTTTAACATTAGCTTATATTTTATTTGGTGCGATATCAATAGTTTTATTTTTACTTACTATTTATTTTGGTGCAAAATGGATTTTAATAATATGCTTATCAATCTTAACAATAGGTATTCTCTATGGTTATTACAAAAACACTCGCTTTATAAGATTCAATGCAATTAAAATAATTAGCTTATACATCTTAACAAGTGTTTTTATTTTTGGTATTGGCTATACCTATGATAATATACTAGAACAGCATCAAAAAGATAGGTTTAATATTTTATTAGGTAAAATTAAGGATACTAAAGGAATTGGATATAATTCTCATCAGTCAGAATTAACAATAAGCTCAGGCGGATTTTCTGGAAAAGGGTTTCTTCAAGGAGATAGAACACAAGGCAACTTTGTTCCTGAACAACATACGGACTATATTTATAGTACTGTAGGTGAAGAATGGGGATTTATAGGAAGTTCATTTGTAATAGTTCTATTTATACTATTACTTTATAGAATTATTTACCTTGCTGAAACCCACACAAATAAATTTGGACGAATATATGGATACGGAATAGCATCTATATTATTCTTTCATCTTATTGTAAATATAGGTATGGTAATAGGATTACTTCCAACCATTGGTATTCCATTGCCTTTTTTTAGTTATGGTGGTTCATCTTTATGGGGATTTACTATTTTGCTTTTTATTTTCATAAGATTAGATGCTCATAAAAAATACGATTGGTAACTAAAGCTTAATAAAATAGCACTATTTATTATTAACAACAGTTAACTGAACTTTTTCTTGTAAAATTATTTTACTGATCAACTCTTTAGATATTTTACTCTCCTTAACTTTAGTATGATTATTTTTTTTAACTATTTTTTTTCTTAAAACTAATGAGGTATTAAGTTTTTTCAATTCATTTTTATAAGAAGTATTTTCCTCTTCAATAATGCATTTATCTATAGCACTCATATCATAATCTTTCGATTCACAAACCTCAACTTGCGCTACTAAACCTGAATAACTAAAACCTACCAATAGCAAAAACAATATTTTTTTCATTTTATTTCTTTTAAAAAGTTATTTAATACTATTTAGTACGTATCAAATCTCTTCAACTTTCTATTGAAATAATCTTTTAACATATTTTTATAAATTTATACAAAAAAAGCGTTTCGAATATCGAAACGCTTTTAAACTATTAACTTACCTTAAAACTCTTATAAAGCTGCAACGTGTTTAGCCAATTTAGACTTTAAATTTGCTGCTTTATTCTTATGAATAATGTTGTTCTTTGCTAATTTATCTAACATAGATACAACTGACGAAAACATCCCTTCCGCTTCCTTCTTATCTTCAGTAGCTCTTAATTTTCTAACAGCATTACGTGTAGTTTTATGCTGATATTTATTTCTTAAGCGCTTTGCTTCGTTACTTCTAATTCTTTTAATTGCTGACTTATGATTTGCCATTGTGCTAAATTCTTAATTGTTTATAAAAACTTTGTAGTCCGTACGGGAATCGAACCCGTGTTACCAGGATGAAAACCTGGCGTCCT
>CAZCHR010000075.1:0-12070 GCA_964498665.1 uncultured Tenacibaculum sp.
CATAAAAATATCCTTTTTATTTGATTTTGTAGCAATTACAATTATTAAAAATACTATTTCAAAGAAAGCCATATTATTACAAGCAATTGTTTAATATGGCTTTTACTTTTACAAAAAAAACACAAAATCAATATTTAACTTTATCAAATTCACAATTAAATAGGCTAATTAATAATAATTTAGCATCAAAAAATCCATTCTGAATTCTTAAATTTGCAACACTTCAAAATAAATTTTAATGATTATTGTGCGTATCATTTAACGATATCACATTAAAAAACGAGAGATAATATGAGCAAAACTGCTAAAATTATGTATACGAAAACGGATGAAGCTCCTGCATTAGCTACACGTTCGTTTTTACCAATAGTAAAAGCTTTTACAAAATCATCTAACATAGAAATTGAAACTAAAGATATTTCTTTAGCTGGTAGAATTCTTGCTAATTTTTCAGATTTCTTAAAAGAAGAACAAAAAGTAGAAGATGCTTTAGCTTTTTTAGGTGAATTAGCTAAAAAACCTGAAGCCAACATTATTAAATTACCTAATATTTCTGCTTCAGTACCTCAATTAAAAGCTGCTATTAAAGAATTACAAGCTTTAGGATATGCTTTACCTGATTTTCCAGAAGAAGCTAATACTGATGAAGAAAAAGCAATTTTAGCTCGTTATAATAAAGTAAAAGGATCTGCAGTAAACCCTGTCTTACGTGAAGGAAACTCTGACCGTAGAGCTCCAAAAGCTGTAAAAAACTATGCAAAAAAGAATCCGCATTCTATGGGAACTTGGAGTTCAGACTCTAAAACCCATGTAGCAACAATGTCTGATGGAGATTTTGCACACACAGAAAAATCTGTTACTGTAAATAATGCTACAGACGTAAAGATTGTTCATACAGATGCAAGCGGAAACACAACTACTTTAAAAGAGAAAATTTCTTTATTAGATGGTGAAGTTATTGATGCTTCGGTAATGAATAAAAATGCTTTATTGGCTTTCTTAACTGAGCAGGTTACAGATACTAAAGAAAAAGGATTATTATTTTCTTTACATATGAAAGCAACTATGATGAAGGTTTCTGACCCTATCATTTTTGGTCATGCTGTACGTGTTTTCTTTAAAGATTTATTTGCTAAACATTCTGAGACTTTTGAAGAAATAGGAGTTGATGTAAATAACGGGTTCGGAAACTTATTAAGTAACCTTGAAGAATTATCAGCAGATAAAAAAGCTGAAATTTTAGCAGATATCAAAGCTATTTACGCTAATAATCCTGATGTTGCCATGGTAAATTCTGACAAAGGAATTACTAATTTACACGTTCCTTCTGATGTGATTATTGACGCTTCAATGCCAGCAATGATCCGTACTTCTGGACAAATGTGGAACAAAGAAGGAAAGCAACAAGATACAAAAGCTGTAATTCCAGATAGTTCTTATGCAGGTTTATATCAAGAAACTATCAATTTTTGTAAAAAGAATGGTACTTTCGATCCAACGACTATGGGAACAGTTCCTAATGTTGGTTTAATGGCTCAAAAAGCTGAGGAATACGGTTCTCACGACAAAACTTTTGAGATTGCATCAAATGGAAAAGTTCAAGTGATTGACGGAAACGGAACTGTTTTATTAGAGCACAATGTTGAAGAAGGCGATATATGGAGAATGTGCCAAACAAAAGATGCTCCTGTTAAAGATTGGGTAAAGTTAGCTGTTACTCGTGCAAAAGCTTCTAAAACCCCTGCTGTTTTCTGGTTAGGAAAAGAAAGAGCTCATGATGCAGAAATCATTAAAAAGGTAGAAAAATATTTACAAGATCATGACACTAGTGGTTTAGAAATAAAAATCTTATCATTAGAAGAAGCGACTAAATACACATTAGAAAGAGTTAAAGAAGGAAAAGATACTATTTCTGTTACTGGAAATGTTTTACGTGATTATTTAACTGATTTATTCCCTATTTTAGAGTTAGGTACCTCAGCAAAAATGTTATCTATTGTACCATTAATGAATGGTGGTGGATTGTTTGAAACTGGTGCTGGAGGTTCTGCTCCAAAGCACGTTGAGCAATTAGTTGAAGAAAACCACTTACGTTGGGATTCTTTAGGTGAATTTTTAGCTTTAGCAGTTTCTTTAGAGCACTTAGGCGAAACTAATAATAACGAAAAAGCAAAAGTTTTAGCTGAAACTTTAGATGATGCTACTGATAAATTATTAGACAATAAAAAAGGGCCATCAAGAAAAACTGGAGAATTAGATAATAGAGGTTCTCACTTTTATTTAGCAATGTATTGGGCAGAAGCTTTAGCCTCTCAAGATAAAAATGCTGATTTAAAAGCGGAATTTACTTCGTTTTCAGAGAAAATGGCTGCTAATGAAAATGTAATTGTTAATGAATTAAATACAGTTCAAGGACAAGCTGTAAATATTGGTGGATATTACGAACCAACTGATAATTTAGCTGACCCAATTATGAAGCCTAGTAATACTTTAAATACTATTTTACAAAGTATCTAATAATTACACTTCTATAATAAATTTAAAAGCAGGTGAAATTACTCACCTGCTTTTTTGTTGCTAAAAATAAATAACCAAACAAATTAATAAAAAATAGCAACAATAATTTGTTCTTAATTATTTTTAAGACACTTAAATTTTATTATTGTCACTTTATAATTTTAAGAAGCCGAATAATTAGTAAATTTGATGTATGAACTTTATCAAAACAACAGAACAAGATTCAAACTATAATAATTTAGAACAAATGAGTGTTTCTGAATTATTAATCAACATTAATAATGAAGATAAAACTGTACCAATAGCTATAGAGAAATCTTTACCGCAAATAGAACGATTAACAAAGCAAATCATTTTAAAGTTAAAAGAAGGCGGAAGACTTTTTTATATTGGAGCGGGTACAAGTGGTCGATTAGGAATTGTAGATGCTAGTGAATGCCCTCCTACTTTTGGTGTTCCTCATGAGTTAGTTGTTGGCTTAATTGCTGGTGGAGATATTGCTATTAGAAAAGCTGTTGAGTTTGCTGAAGATTCTCAAGAGCAAGGTTGGACAGATTTACAAGAACATAACATTTCTAACAAAGATGTTGTAGTAGGAATTGCAGCTTCGGGAACTACACCATATGTAATTTCAGCTTTAGAAGAATGTAATAAAAATGGAATAATTACAGGATGTATTACTTGCAACCAAGGAAGCCCGTTAGCATTAACAGCGCAATTCCCTATTGAAGTTATTGTGGGCCCTGAATTTGTAACTGGAAGTTCAAGAATGAAAGCAGGTACAGCTCAAAAACTTGTTTTAAATATGCTTTCTACAGCTACAATGATTCAACTAGGTAAGGTTAAAGGAAATAAAATGGTAGATATGCAACTATCCAATAACAAGCTAGTAGATAGAGGCGAAAAAATGTTAGTTTCAGAATTAAAAATCGACAAAATTACAGCAAGTGAGTTATTAAAAAAACATGGAAACGTTCGTGCTGTTATAAAAAATTACAACAATGAGTAAACCTGACACTTTTGATAAAGTTGTAAAGAAATTCCTGATATTACTAGGTCTTTTAATTTTATCTCCAATAACCCTAAATCTAGGTTTTAAAGCAATTAGAGTTTTTACTGAGAGTCCTAAAATATATATCGCTTATTTTTTATTAGCTCTAGGAATTAGTTTAATTTTATTCACTGTTTTTTTTGGATTTAAAACTATCAAAGCTTTTTTAGATAACTTATTTCAGAAATAATTTGAAATCAAACAGTATAATAGAAAAATTAAAAAACTGGGAACATTGGCCTTCTTATATGTTCTATGTTCCGAATATACCTTTTGCTTTTTATCACGCTATAAAAGCAAGAAGTTTGGTTTTTTATACAGCAGCAAATCCTGCTATTGAAAACTCTGGAATCGGTACAGAATCTAAGTTTAAAACATTACAACTTTTTCCTGAAAAATACTTACCAAAAACAGTATTTCACAAAGCAAACTCAAAGATAGAAACAACTTTAAATAAAATTGAAAATTTAGAAATAAACTACCCTTTAATTCTTAAACCTGATATCGGTTTTCGTGGTTTATTGGTTAAAAAAATTGAAAACAAAAATGATTTAATTAACTACATCAATAAATATCCTATTGATATTTTAATTCAAGAGTTTTTAACCGAAGAAAACGAATGTGGTATTTTTTACCATCGCTTACCTAATGAATCTAAAGGTCGTATTACATCTATAACGCTTAAAGAGTTTTTACATGTTGTAGGGGATGGAAAATCTACTTTAAAACAATTAATTAATAACAATAATCGAGTTAAAATTTATTTAAGTTTAATAAAAGAAAATCCAAATATTAATTTGGAAGAAATTATACAAAAAGATAAAAAAATTAAACTCTCCGTTATTGGAAATCATTCTAAAGGAACAAGGTTTATAAATGGAAATCATTTAATTTCTAAAGAATTAGAAAAAACACTAGACAATTTAAATAACAAAATAAACAACTGGTATTATGGTAGACTTGATATTAAATACAATTCTTTTAATGATATAATAAATGATAATTTTAAAATACTTGAGCTTAACGGAATTTTAGCAGAACCTACTCATATTTACGACTCTGAAAACACTACTTATTTTAAAGCCTTAAAAGAAATAAGAGACCACTGGAAGCAATTAATTAAAATTGCTAGATTTAATCACGAGAAAAAACAAATTCCATACCGAACAACTTTAGGTTTAATTAAAGATGTTAAAAACTTAAGAGACTACACAAAACACATATCTAAATTAAACAACAACTAATTTTAAATATTTAAATTATAAATAATTTAATGTTATTTTTAAATAATTACTTTTAATTCTTAAAAAATAATCTTATTATTGTTTTATAAACCCCCGTATAAATTATGAAGCTTAAAGTCTTTTTAATTTTACTTTTTATAAACATTATCTCAATTACTTCTCAAGTAAAAATTGGGGATAACCCATCTGCTATCAACTCAAGCTCTATTCTAGAATTAGAAAGTACAGACAAAGCTTTAGTTATTAGTAGAATGAATACCACACAAATGAATACTATTACTCCGTTAAAAGGAGCCTTGATTTACAATACAGATGATAATTGTGTATTTATGTTTGATGGTATAACGTGGAATAGTTTATGTAATGCAAGTATAAACGTTACTACTAACCCTACAGCACCTACTGTTAATAATATCGGTGATTTTTGGATAAACAATAATCAAAACAATACAATTAGCATTTGGGATGGATCAAACTGGATATCTATAGACAATAATCCAAGAAGAGGTAATGGAACTCCTAATACTACAAATGCTCCTACACCAATAGCCGGTGATGTTTATGTTGATTCATCAACAGGTAATATATACGCATATAACGGTACAAATTGGGTTAATTCAAATACTGGTGTTAATGCTAACAACGGGCTTTTAATTAGTTCTGGTAATACAATTCAACTAGGAGGAGTTTTAATTAAACCGACGACTATAGATACTGATGCTACAAATACCTTAGCAATTACTGGGCTACAAGATGGAGATATTAATCAAGACGATATTGTTACTGTAGATAGAACTACTGGACAATTAAGAAAAGTAAGTGCTACTAATTTATTAACAGAAGAAGTTACCAATCTTACTGCTATAGACGGTCAGTTAGTTTTTAACGGTCTAAATCTACGATCTACTGATAAAGTAAATGTATACAGAAATGGTGTACGAATAGATTTTACAATAACAAACAACACAACAATAGAAATAGAACCTGAAGCAATTTGTTATGCAGGTGATCAAATAAGAATAGTACAATTTTATTAATACCCTAAACTAAATATTTAAATAATTATGAAAAAAATTACAAACAAATTTAAACTAGCAATAGCCGCCATTGGTTTATTTGCTATAGGTACAACCAATGCACAACAAGTTACTGGTAATGTTGGAGCTAATGAAAAAATAGGAAAATCTAGTTTACTAAACGGTACTGTAAGAGTTATTGATAATAAAGGAACAAAAAAATACTTACAAGTAAAAAATGGATTAACTTTACTTACAGATCAAACTCCTGACGGAGGTATTGTTTCTACATGGCAATTAGGAGGAACACTTACTGATGCTACAAATATAGCTACAGGAACTAATGAATTTAAAATCACATTAGATACTGGAGGTACATTTATTCTTGATGGTGTTTTAAGAGAATCAGGAGCTCCTGCAGTTGCTGATGCTGCTGATGCTGTTGATGGTATTGCTAATACTGGTTATACTTTCCTTGTAAGAGATGAAGCAACTGGTCAAACAAAAAAATTACTTCCTTCTGACTTAATACAAAGTGGACAAACAGTATTTACTGCTAATGTTGCTGATGCTGTTGCAGGGCCTACTGTCGCTGAATTAACTTTCGACGTTACTGGGGCTGGAAGACCAGTACCTCTACCTGATTTTAGTAAAGTATGGGTATTTAGAAATGGTGCAAAATTAGTAGCTAACCTTGACTATACAATAACTGGAGCTACAGTAGTTTTGGTACCTAATACAACTGCACCAAATGATTGGACTCTATATGCTGGTGATGTTATAGAAATACAATACATTAAATAATTATTATCTAATAATTTAAATATTTGAAAACTAGTATACAACATATTATTATAATTTGTGCGACAATATTTTCAGTAAATGTTGTTGCACAAACTATTAATGTAATTGATAAAAAAGGAACAATATCTACAGTAAATAATAATAATGTTTTTACTAGCGCTACAGACCCAAATACTCCTACAATTGTTTCTGTTGAAAACGATTTATGGTTCGACACTAGTACCACACCTAACACAATTAGAGTGTGGGATGGTACAATGTGGTTAGACATAAACGACAATTCAAATAGCTGGTTGTTAAATGGTAATTCAGGAACTACTAATGCCAATTTTTTAGGTACTATTGATGATGTTCGAATGCAAATTAGATCTTTCAACATACCAATACTTGAATTTGGAAGAAGAGGAACCTTAGGTTTAGTACAACCAACAAGAACAGACTATACAGACCCTAATCAATCTTTAGTATATGTAAACGGAACTAATGGTACATCTGCATTACAATTTAGAGCAGATGGCGCTAATTTTTACAAACCTATATTTTTCACTACAACTAATGGTAGTTTTAGATTAAAAGGAAGTACAGGTAGAACTGATTTTTTTGAATTAGGTTCTGCAGGTCCAAATAACGATGGGCGTTTAGAGTTCATTATTGGAGATGATGGTTCTGAACCAATAGTTTTTAAACGTTTTGATTATAGAAGTGGGGAGTTTTACAGAGAATTTTTTAGAGTTCAAGGGTCAAACAATACTGAAAATGCTAAAACTCGTTTTGGTATAAATATTAATCAAAATAACTATCCTGTTACAGGTAATGTTAATGCTGCTTCAAATGGCGGTGCTCCTCCTAAAGTAACAGCTAACTCAACACTTCAAATAGTAGGTTCAGTTTCAAAATCTATTTCAGAAATATCTACAGGTACAGGTAACTTTAATTTTACTGAAGATGAGCATACTGTTGTTTTTTCGACTAATAGAACAGTTGTTTTACCTGCTGCAAATACATGCATAGGACGTATATATGTAATTAAAAATATATCTGGAACTGTAATAAATAGTTCAAATTATAGAAATCAATCTAATGCAGTTACTTCAACAATTAACAATAACTCTATTATTAAAATTCAAAGTGATGGAACAAATTGGTTAAGTATAAATAATGATACGCCTTCAGAATCTAGTTGGTCAATAACTGGTAACACAGCAACAGATGATACCGTAAATTTTTTAGGTACTACGGATGCACAAGATTTAGTTTTAAAAACCAATAATACTGAAGCTTTAAGAATTAATCAAACAAATCAATATGTTGGCATTGGTATTTCTGGTGCAACAAGCCCTTTACATATAAACAAAGATTTAGCAGATGGTATAGGTATTATTAGAGTTCAAGGTACAGAACCAGACATTAACTTTAATGATACTGATGGAGGTTTTAACACTTTTACCTTTGAAAATGCTGGTGCTCCTAAATTTGCATTTGGTCGACGAAATACAGATGCTTTTTACATAACCCGAAATGATGGTACTTGGCATGATGAAACCTTTAATATATTAAATAATAATGGTTTTGTAGGTTTAAATACAAATGCACCTACTGAGCGATTAGACGTTAATGGAAAACTTAGAGTAAGAGATATTACTACAACTAATACTAACAACGAAATTCTTACTACCACTGCAACAGGTGTTGTTGAAAAAAAACCTTTATTAGCGGCCGAAGCAAACAATGTTTTAACAACAGGAGCTAACGGAGGAGCATATTTACCTCAAAATACAGGCGGACTTACAGTTAGTACCGAAACACTACGAACTATTAATAGAGCCAGAGTTCTATTACAACCAAACAATAACATTAACGCAAACTTAAATAATAACCTAACACCGAATTCTTTTCAACTTAATGAAACCGGTGCTACTATAGTAGGTAATAATATTACAAATTTAGAAGGAAATATTAGATTTACTGTATATCCTAATTTAGTATCTACAGGAACTAATAGAACAAACTTTAATTGTGACTTTATTGTAAACAACATTCCTAACGAAACAGTTTTCACTGGTTTATATGCTAGAAACGCTTCTGCACATACAGACACTGGTGGGGCTATAATTTTTGAATACGAAAATGCTACATTAACTGATCAATTTAGATTTTCTTTAACTAGAGAAACTTCTGTAACATCTACAGTTGCTCTACTTAATACTTCTAAAATATTTATAGAACAATTTAAAGAGATTAATGTAGTTACAGCCGTTAGCGCTCCTGTAAATCTAGCTATTGTTCAAGGACCTACTGGACCTGCTGGACCAACAGGACCTGCTGGACCCACTGGACCACCGATAAGTGGACCTACTGATGTATATCACGCTTCTGGAAATATACGTTCTGATGGAGCTGTAAACTATATTCAAGGAGCCAGTGTTGTTAGAAATGGAGTTGGAAGTTATAGTGTAAACTTAACTAATCCTCATTCAAATGGCGCTAACTATCCAGTAATATTATCATTAGAACAAAATGCTGGTACCGATGATTACGGAATAACCTATAGTTTTACAGTAACTGGCTTTAACATTGAAATAAGAGAACAAGATGATGGTGGAGCTGCTGGAGTATTAAGAGATGCTAGTTTCAGTTTTTATGTTCCTCTGTAACAATTAAAAAACACATTTGAAAAACGCTTATTTACATAAAATCATATTCCTAAAAAAAAGTAAATATTTATTTTTATTGATATTTTACTTTTTAATAAATGTTAATGGTGTTTCTCAAACTGCTTTTCAAAATAATGGAAATATCCAAATTCATGATAACGGTAAAATAGGTTTTCATATCGATTTAATTAATAATGGAACTTTTAACAATAATAAAGGTTTAGCTGGTTTTTATAGCGATAATCAAACTAGAATTGTTTCTGGAAATAATAGAGCCATATTCTTTGATGTAGAAATTGATGCTTTAAATAATTTAGAACTCGAAACTTCATTAGCTTTAACAAATGAATTAAGTTTTATTAACGGAAAAGTTATAACTCCAAAAAACGATCTTTCTATTTCTTTAGATTTTATTAGACATAATTTTTATGCTGGTGAAGATGACATTAGACATATAGACGGTTATGCATCTGTTTTAAGTTTAAATGAATTTATATTCCCTATTGGAGATGATGATCGATTGAGACCAATGATATTACCTTCTCAAGATACAGAATCTTTATTTTTAGGTGCATATTTTTACGAAGACCCAAATACTCCCTCGACATTCAGTGACAATTTTTTAACTAACCAAAAGCAAGTATTCATTGAAAATATTAGTGAAATTGAATTTTGGGATTTAAATGGAGCTAATGAAACTACTGTAACATTAACATGGGATAACCAAAGTGATATTAATGCTATAACAAATAATACAGAAGATTTAGTTGTTGTAGGATGGAGTATTTTAGATAATAAATGGATTAACCTTGGAAACAGTAACGTTATTGGAGATTTAAATCAAGGAAAAATAACTTCAAACTCATTTATTCCTGATAATTATGAAATTATAACAATAGGCTCAAGTTTTGCAAACGGAAATTTAGATGATGTTAACATTATATTTTCTCCAAATGGTGATACCAAAAATGAAACATTAGTTTTTGAAGGACTAGAACAATTTAAAGAAAATTATTTAGAAATCTATAACCGTTGGGGTAATTTAGTATATAAAATTAATGATTATAAAAATGATTGGAAAGGAGAATCAATTGGTAGAGCTACAATAAAAGCTGAAGATAACTTACCAGTTGGAACTTACTTTTACTTACTAAAATTTGGTAATTCTGGATTATCAAAAAAACAAAAAGGTTGGGTATATATCCATAGATAAACTACCTCTACTCTATTAAAACCTTCTGAGGTGTTGTTGGGTTATATCCAAAATCAGGTTCTGGTAATTCAATCCCTAATTGATGAATAATAAAACCTACGCTCGCATAATGATGAATCGCATGACTGTGCGCCTGAATTAAAGCGCTACCAACTGTATAATTAGCAGTAACAACACCAGTTCCTAAATCATCTTTTACAGATATAATTACATCAAAATCTGAGGGATTTAAACTATGTAATTTATCAATAACCTCATTAAAATAAGCTAAACCATTTACTGTTTTTTCTTGTGTTAGTTGATTTCGTTGTCTGTCAGAAAAATCGACACATTTATTTTCTAATCCATTAAATATACAAGTAAAAGCATCTAAAATATGACGCATATTTGCTCCTATGCTTGAATAATAAGGAGGAATCGTTGTATTACTATATTCTTCATCTGTAATAGAATTTAATAACTTAATACCTCTTTGTAAATTTTTATCAATTGCGTCTATCATTAGTAACTCTATAATTTTATAAAATATGTCGTATAAATATAAAGTTTTTTACTAGCAATTATAAATAACCAAAGAAATAATATATAAAAGCTTAAATAACAACACATTAAATAACCATTAGAACAATATTTAATAAATAAAATAGTAATAGTTATTTTTTTTGGCACACTATTTGAAATTTAGAAATCAAATGCGGTAGCCGAAAAGCATATAGAGTAAGCATAACCCTAAAATTAGCAATTATGAGAACAGGGATACTTTTATTATTAGCAATCATGTCATTAGCAACAGTAAAAGCTGATAACATAAACAAATCAACTAGCAAAATTGGGGTAACAAATCGTTATAACGAAGCTATTACTTTTGTAGAACGAGGAATTCAATTTCATGTATTCTTAAATGGAGATTTTGATTTTAATACACATGCTAGAAACACCAAATATGTTGATTATTACGGAAGAAGAACAAAAGTAAACAGAGGCGTTCGTATTGAACGTGATTATAATGGACGTGTTAGACGTGTAGGGAATACTTTTATTAATTATGATGCAAGAGGTAATGTAAAAAGAATTGGTACTGTATATATGAGATATAGATATGGACAGTTAACAAATGTAGGAAACTTAAATATTAGATACGATCGTTGGGGTAATCCAAGATATTACGGTAATGTAAAATATAACAATGAATATTGTGGCGACAATTCATATTACAATAACGGACTTGACGTTGATATAAATATTGATATATTTGATTATAATGACACTTACTTTTATAGAAGAGATTTTAGAAATAACTATCGTAAATATAAAGAGGATAATAATTTTTATTATTACAGAGCAAAACCAAATGCAAAAATTGGTAAACGAAGTAAAATTTTAAAGAGACGTAAAAGTAAAAACTACTCTAAAAATTCACCACACAGAAAAATGAATCCTGAACAAAAAGGAAGATCTAAAAGAAATAGATAAAAACAAAAAATCCCGTATCATTTCGATACGGGATTTTTATTTATAATAGGCATTAGCCCATAAACTGTGTAAGTTTAAAAAACTCAGGATTGAATTCA